>CAZRCR010000201.1:0-4962 GCA_964598615.1 uncultured Anaerolinea sp. | reverse complement strand
CCGTTTGACCGGATCAAGTCCACCGGCTACATTTTCCTGGTGGAAATGGCGTATCTGGCGCACTGCCTGGAATATACCTTTGGCGAAGTCCCAATTTATTTTGCTGACCGGCGCTGGGGAAAATCCAAGATGTCGTTAAAGATCCAGATCGAGGCAGCGTTCCGTGTCTGGCAGGTATTATGGCAGGATCGTGACCTGCGGCGCAGGGGAAAGTCTGCACGGGTCCAGTAAAAGTTCAGGAGCGACCAGCCGGTCGCTCCTGTTTTATTTCGAATAAGCTTCCACCAGTTTCCCCCATTCTGCCAGATCCAATGTTTCTGCCCGCCTTTGCGGATCTATAACTGCCGTCCGGAGCAGGGTTTCGGCTTCGGATGGGGGGATGCGCAGCCCGCCAGAAAGTGAATTGCGCAAGGTTTTACGCTTTTGCGAAAAACCGGCTTTTGCCATGGTGAAGAACGTGTCCAGTTGAGCGGACGGGATGATTGGCTGGGAGAAGAGTTCTACGCGCAGAACGGCAGAGTCCACATTGGGGGCCGGGTAGAAGGCACCGGCCGGAATGATGGCCGCCACTTCTGGTTTACCGTAGACTTGTACGCTCAGCGCCAGAAGACTCATTTCACCCGGTTCGGCGCAAACCCGCTGGGCGACTTCCTTTTGCACGGTCAGGACAACACGGCCTGGCCGTGGGTCGGATTCGAGCAAGTGACGAATGACTTGCGATGTGATGTAATAGGGGATATTGGCTACCACTCGGTAGCCAGGGGATGCCATCAATTGGGCGGGATCGAGTTCGAGAATGTCACCCTGTACCAAACGGACGTTCTTATAGGGCGAGACCACAGTTTCCAGGGCAGGGAACAATTTTCGATCAAGCTCTACGGCAGTGACCGAGTGTGCGGAAAGTGCCAGGTACCGTGTCAGGCTGCCCAGGCCAGGGCCAATTTCCAGAACTTCGTCGGCAGGATCGAGGTCCGCCACGCTGATGATGCGTTGCAGGGCGCGGTTATCTTGCAGGAAGTTCTGCCCTAGTCCTTTGCTGGGATGCAGCCCATATTGCCGAAGCAGGGATGGGATATTGAGAGGCGGAAGGGAAAGTCCGTTCATGGCAGCACGTAGACAAGGTTGATTGGAACAGGGGTTAGGAAATAGACAGTTACCCAGCCCATCATCGGCTGGTATTCTTCGTCGGTCCAGGCCAGATCGACCCAGTAATGGTTGCCTGGCGGATAGCCGCCGCCCACATCGCCCACGGTGGCATACCCGTAGCCGGGGATGTAGAGTTTATCGTAACCAAAAGCCAGGTACCAGGAGTAAACCATGGCTACGGTGCCCCGCTGGACGGGGAGTCCGCTGGATGTGCCATAGGAGCAACTGCCGTCTGCTGTGCCTGATTGGCAGGGGGAATAGGATGTGGTCATCAGGCGCAGCGCCCGATAGTATTCGATGGTCACGCCGTCTACCACGGTGGTACGGATGACGATCTTTGTTCCGTAGCCCATGATACGGTCCTGCGCCGGTCGGACGATGCTCTCGCTTTCGGTTTGCTGGGCGACCTGCAGGCCGTCCTCGAGACGGGTGCGCATGCGGGCGATTGCCAGACCCGGTTCGCCGCTTTGCAGGAGTTCCTGTTGGTCGAGTTCCAGGTCGGCGGATGGTTCTGTGCGGGTGCTGTAGGCAATGGACTTCTGGGTGAGCGCCACGCTCTCGACGACACGCACCAGGCGGACTTGACCGTCGGCGGGGAGCGGCGCGGACTCAGAGGGAATGGAATAATCGAGTCCAGTTAGCGGTAGACCAGCTTCGGCCAGTGCCTGCCCCACGTTGGCGGCTGACGAACGGGCCTGGACCTGAACCCCGTCAGCGGTCACAGTGATGGGTTGTGCAGGCTGGTAGGTGACGGTCATGCCTTCGGTAATGGGCGCCCCGGCAGGTGGATCCAACCGGTCGGCGGCGTAGATGCTATACCCGGCTTCGGACAGCGCCTGCCCAACGCTTTGGGCGGAAGTTTCGAGCGGCTGCATGCCCTGCGGCGTGACCAGGGTCAGCGTGACGGCCCGGCGCACGGCGAGTGTGTAGCGGCTTTCGGCAGGCAGGGAAGCATCAAGCGCGACGGATGTGCCAAGATAGAGAATACGATCTGCAGGACCGATCACGATTTTGCAATTGGTCAGCAGTTCCTCTGGCGTGCGAGTGGCGGCGGCGAGCTGGCAGACAGTATTGCCATCGAGAACGGTGACATCCACCCGGCCCGATTGGCAGGCTGTGAGCAGCAACGCGGCGGTTAGAACCAGCCACAGGGTCTTTTTCATGCGGCAATTCTACCCGATTTGACGGTTACGGAACCAAGCCATACGGGGTGGATGTATCGTAGATCTCGATCGTGCCATCCCCATCAGTGTCGGTCCAGCCGAAGAGCAGGGTGGGCATCCAGAAATTGCGAGTCAATAGGCCGGCATTATCGGCCAGCCCGTTGGGCCACCAATGTTGCCACCCCATGCCGTGTTCCAGTTCGTGGGCGAACACCGATCCGGGAGCGCCATCCAGCAGGTCGCTTTCGCTCAATACGCTGTATGCGATATTGACACGCTGTGCACCACCGGGGAGACATCCGCCGTTGAGCGAGATGCCCAGGCCGCCGTATTGACCGGCGACGGTGTTATTGGCATCCAGATCGATTTCCACCAGCCAATCGAAATCGGATGGGTTTTTCCCGGTCAGGTTGCGGACCTGGTCAATGGTCAATGTTTGACCGGGGACCGGAGGCGCACTGACGATGGCAGTTTCCAAACTGCTGATCTGCAAGATGGGCTGGTCAAGCCCGATGGAGGCGGAATATTCGGCCCAGACCTGGTTGGCGTGCTGTCGCCAGGCTTCCATCGGGGCCGCGCCGGCGGACGGATCCAGGCCGGTGTTGCCATAGTCCACGAAGATCGCCAGCATGCTGTACTCTCCGGCAGGACGGCAGAAGCCGTTGTCGCCAGTTTCGATTTTGTAGGCCATGCCTCCGGCGAAGCCGTTATCGAAGATGCTCACTTCGTACATTTTGTTTCCGATATAGGCGATGCTGACCCAGCGCGATTCTTCCACGGCAAAGTCTCCGGGTTTGGTGTAACGGGCGAAAGCCGGGGCGGTCAGGGTCAGGCCGAACTGTTCCTGGTAAACCTGGATAATGCGTTCTGGTACGGTTGGTGTGCCATCCGGGATGCCGCTGACCGTGACCTGCGTGGCCTGGCTGACCAGAACGCCGCCCGCATCTGGGTTCAGCGCCTGGACAGTGAGGGTGTATTCGCCGTTGCCGTGCCAGGGTGTCCATTGCATGGAAGTTGTGAATGGATCGGTTCCGTCGGTAAGCACCTGGGCAACCCACAGGTTATCCGCTTCGATGGCGATGACAGAGTTCGCGGGAACCGGCCCGGTTACTTCGATCGTGGTTGTTGCCACCGGGAGACCATTCTCGCCCATGACCGGGTTGACCGCGCTCCCGTCTGCCAGATCAACCAACCGGATGGAATAGCTGCTGGCGTTGGTGGAAGCGGAGCTGAAAGAGAGGCTGAATTCGCCCCAGGCGGCGCATTCGTAGCACCAGCCAACCTGGCCCTGCATCCCGCTGCTATCGGCAGTACCCCAGAAAAAGCGCTCTTCGCCCTGCTGGAACTGGAAGGTGTTCCCCAAGAATGTTCCGCTAACCGAATAGATTTCCTGATAGCTGGCATCAGCTTGATCGGTCAGGGTCAACTGGCCTGTGATATCGGAGTTGCCCCCCGGTTGACTCAGAACGAGTTCGACATCATACGAGTTTCCTCCGTTGGAGTCGGTCAGGGTGCCTGTCCATGTGCCCTGGATCGAAGTGATAGGATGGACCGCAGGGGCCGACCCCGGTAGATTGCAGGAGGTCAGCAGGAGTGCAAGCAGAATACCGGCAGAAATCAGGCCTGTTTTCATGGTTGATTTTTCATGAACCACAGTTGGCGCGTGATCTGGATATGCCCGGTGTGCAGGGCAGTGTGCTCCAGGGCATGGACGATGCTCCAGCCGATGGTGAAGGTTTTGTTGTTGCGCGGGGATGTGCGGACCGTTTCCAGGTTCGCGAGCGAAAGGCGGGCAAAGGCGGCCCGGGCGTAGTCGTCTGCCGCGGTGAGACGTTGACGCAACTGGTCCACGGTCAGGCCGCGCACCAGGAACTCCTCGTCGCGCACGCGGTTCGACGGTTCGCTCAGGGCAACGTCGCCGATCCAGTAGCGTTCGGAGCCGGCGACGTGGACAACCAGCACGGCCAGAGAATTCATCTCCGGGCCGGGTACCCAGTCCATAGCTTCGGCGGGCAGACCGTCGAGCGCCCTGGCAATATCCGCGTGGAATTCCTGGAAACGGTGGAACAGGTCATCGTAGAATGTCATTTTTCCTCCTCGCAAGCACATTCCATGCCTTTGGCTTTTTCGAAGGCTTCCTTGCCTTCGGTGATCGAAAAATATACCAGCCCCAGCGCGCCGAGACTGTCCACAAACCCGAAGCCAGTGAACTGGTAGATAAGGCTGGCCGCCAGCAGTACCAGCGACATGTAGATGCAGACCATGGTGCAGTTGGCATCAGCCAGGATGGGAGCCGAATTCAGGGCGCGTCCCACCTTGCGTTTGGCTGCCACCAGCGCCCACATCATGGCAATCGAAATGAGCGAGATGATGAGACCGGGTAATGTCGTTTCGGGAGCGCGGCGGGTGACGATGTTGTAGATCGCAGTGGCAACCAGCCCGGCGGCCAGCAGGTAAAAACTGGTTCCGGTGATGCGCAGGGCGGTCCGCTCGAATTGGGAGCGCGGCGTATCCGGGTTCTGGCGGATGCGGCTCACCATGGCGATGATACCCAGCCCGGAGAGCACTTCAATGAACGAGTCCACGCCGAAGCCGAACAGGGTCAAAGCTTCATCCTGGAAACCGAAAAATACCGACACCAGACCTTCGAGCA
>CAZRCR010000200.1:0-4965 GCA_964598615.1 uncultured Anaerolinea sp. | reverse complement strand
TATTAATCTGTTATTCGGATAGATGCAATGGGTTCTAATCAAACATGCTCATAACTTCGTGTTGGATTAAGTTCTTGGTATCGCCATCTTTGAAAAAGGTTAACAGGATGAATGGCAAACCTTGCTCCCGATACTTATTTTCTTCCTTCTTGGTGACGGTGTACACAATTTCTGTTGCTTCATCCAAGAGAGAAAGAGCAACTTGCGATGATGTTTCATCAAGGCCTTTTTTCTTACAGAGAAGCGATATGGTGTGCAAGATATGGTAATTGCCGTCAAGTATGATTAATTGTTTAGGATCAACAGGTTGACTTTTCCGGATCACGATTTGCAATTTTCGCTTTCGCTCGTCAATGGGGGCAAATACTTCAATCGGGGTCAAGCGCTTTTTTGCTGTGATGTTTGAATTGAAAACTAAATCATATAAATCCCCGAATACTCTACCTCTATCTTTCTTTGCCACTTCTGGAAACTCAAGATAGTAGGCCAGATACACTTGCCCTGCGACTAGGGCATCTATTCTTCTCTCTTTTTCAGAATCGCGATGCTGGTCAGTTTTTCTTTCGTAGAAATATCCCATCGCAAGGAACTCATCTTCTAATTTTCTCTGAACATCATCGTTGGAATGCAAATCTCTTGACTTAATAGGCGTTTGGCTGTTTGTAGATTCCGCAATTCGTTGGCTTATTTCTCGGTGTTTTGTTTCGTAAATACGCACTAAAACGAGGGCATTTTCGAGGTTTTCTTTGTCTGTCTTATATGCCTCAAATAATGCATTTGATGTTTGCCCGCCATTTACAATTTGAAAATCTGTTAGTTTCAGTAATGGTGAACGGGTACCAGGAGGATACTCAAAAGAATTACAAGTGATTGTAATTCCGTTGTTTAAATACCAAAATTCCGCACTTTGTTTCATGGCGGACTCTAATATTTTCTTGTTTATCGGATTTTTCTTGGCACCTAAGTAAACACGAACGTTGTCATTGAAAACGTCCAGCAGGACTTTTTCGGGGTCTTCTGGATCCCGAATTAATTCTATTAGTTCCATAGCCGGTAAGGTGGCTATTAAACCACGAATATTTCCATCAACTCTTTCGAAGTATTGCCTGTCTACCAAGTGGACGTGACCATTGGTTGGTTTTACTTTCTTTTCTATAATTAGAGAAACAAGGCTTTCGAGTGAAAATTGCTTTATTTGGAAATACCTGTAAGGCTGTAAACTGGTTTTAAACCGTTCGAGTTCGTTTGTCGTAAGTTCTGCCATATTGCTGCACAAATGTACAACAAATTGTGGCACTTCGTGTTCTAATATTTCCCACACACTCTGAATTTTTGCCCAGACCAATGGATTGCAATTGGTTTCCATGGACGGTACTTTTGAGAGCATGTCAGCTATAAAAGAAAGCAGTTTATCGATCTCGTTACTTGGGAAGTTATCATTTGAATTCTCGAATTTAGGCGTGTATTTGAATTGAAATAGATGAACAACTGTTTTTTCTTGTTCATCAATGTAAACAGCATCAACCCCTCTATCTTGAGGACCATCGGTGATGGCATCACCTATTTCTTCTGGCGTAAGGTCGAATAGGGTTTCGAGAACTAAATGGGCTAAGGCTTGTGAGCGCGTTTCATATTTCCAATTATGCTCATTCAATTCTACTTTTGCCTCTAGCAATCGCCAATCAATTAATGTTGTCATGGTTGCTCCAATTCTTCTCTTTCGAAAGATAGCAAACAATGTGGGGCGGTTATTTTTTTATTGTGCCGTTCCTCTGCCACTCGAACAATCCGCCATCTGCGCCCGGAGATAAACCTCCGGGCTGCGCTACGAAGCCCGCTGAAGCGGCCTCGTTTTTTCCCTAGACGCCTTTAGGCGGCTTTGTATTCTAGCCCGGACGTTAACGTCCGGGCGGGAACGCGGTGGAAAGCGACTATTCTTTTGTATACTTCCTCTGCCACTCGAACAACTTATTCAACGCCTCGATGGGAGAGAGCGCGTTCACGTCCAGCCCCTTCAACTCGTCCAGCAGCGGACTGGTCTCGGGGAAGAGCGCCACCTGCTGGGCAGCATGCGGGTTGATCTTGACCGCCTTGCCGGAGGTCTTCTCCAGTTCGGCCATGATCTCACCCGCGCGTTGAATGACCGGGCGCGGCAGTCCCGCCAGTTGCGCCACGTGGATGCCGTACGACCGGTCCGCGCCGCCGGGGACGATCTTGTGCAGGAACACCACGCTCCCGTCCGCCTCGGTGACGGCCACGTTGAAGTTGCGCACCCCCGGTAACAGGTCCGCGAGCTGGGTCAGTTCGTGGTAATGAGTCGCAAACAGGGTCTTAGAACGCAGTTGCGGGTGATTGTGGATATATTCCACCACCGCCCAGGCGATGGACACGCCGTCGTAAGTGCTGGTGCCGCGTCCGATCTCGTCCAGGATCAAGAGCGAGCGCGGCGTAGCATGGTGCAAAATATTGGCCGCCTCGATCATCTCCACCATGAACGTGGACTGCCCGGCGTGGATCTCGTCCTGGGCGCCGATGCGGGTGAAGATGCGGTCCACCAGTCCGATGACCGCCGACGCCGCCGGGACGAACGACCCGATCTGCGCCATCAGCACGATCAGCGCCGCCTGCCGCAGGTAGGTGGATTTGCCCGACATGTTCGGCCCGGTGATGACCCGCACGATCTCGCCTTTCTCGAAGGTGATGTCGTTTGGGACGTAACGGTCGCCGTGCAGGGTGGTTTCGACGACGGCATGCCGTCCATCGCGGATGTCGAGCGTGTCATCGTCGCGAACCTCGGGCCGGGTGTAGCCGCCCAGGGCCGCTGCTTCCGCCAGGGAGGAGAGTACGTCCAGTTCGGCCAGCGCCCGGGCGGTATCCAACAGCCGCATCGCGGACTTGGTCAGCGTGGCGCAAATCTCTTTGAAGAGCCGCAGTTCTATCTCGCGGATGCGCTCCTCGGCGTTCAGCACCAACGTCTCGTATTCTTTCATTTCGGGGGTGATGAAGCGTTCGGCGTTGACCAGCGTCTGCTTGCGGATGTAGTCCTTGGGAGCGTTGGCGGCCTGCCCGGCGGAAATTTCGATGTAGTAGCCGAAGACCTTGTTGTAGCCTACTTTCAGGGTCTTGATGCCGGTGCGGGCGCGCTCGGCGGGTTCGAGATTGTTGATCCACTCCCGGGCGTGACGCGATGCCTCGATGACCCCGTCCAACTCGGCGGAATAGCCGGGACGGATGATGCCGGTGTTTTGCAGTGTGGCGGGCGGGTCGTCGTCGACGGATTGCTGGAGGAGCGCTAGCTCATCGCCACATAGTTCGAAAGACGGTAAGAAGGAAGAAGCAAGAAGGTCTTCCTTATCGCCTGATTCCTTATTCCCTGATCCCTTATTACCCAATCCCTGATTCCTGATTACCTGATCAACAACCGGCAATCTCAGCAAGGTGTCTCTGATGGCAACCAGATCGCGCGGCTGGGCGTGCCCCGAAAGGACGCGGTTCGTCAGGCGTTCCAGGTCGCCCAGCGGTTTCAGCGCCGAGCGGACCTCGGCCCTCAGCATGGAGCGGTCGAAGAAGTACTGCACGCCCTCCTGCCGGACCCGGATGCTGGTCACGGCCAACAGCGGCTGGCTGACCCACTGACGCATGAGCCGTTTGCCCATCGGGGTGACGGTCTGGTCGAGCACACCCAGCAGGGAGTTTTTTGTTTCGCCGCGCAGGGTCTCCGTTAATTCAAGATTACGGCGCGTGGGAGCGTCGAGGGTCATGAATTCCCCAAGTGTGTAGACGCGCAGTCCGGTCAGCAGGCTGAGGGCGGCGGGTTCGGTGTCCTTCAGGTATTGCAGGATGGCCCCGGCGGCGCGCACGGCGAGCGGCTTGTCGGTCAGGCCGAAGCCGTCCAGGGTGCTGGTCTGGAAATGGGTCAGCAGGGTCTCGCGGCATTTGCCAGGCTCGAAACGCCAGGCGGGCCAACCTGTCAGCGCACCGGGGAGGCCGTTCGGGATGATCAAGTTGTCGGGGTGGATGGTTTCGGCGGGGAAGAGACGCGTCAGTTCGGCGCGCACCGGGTTCAGGTCCAGCCCTGAATCGAGTTCGGTGACGGCGAATTCGCCGGTGGTGATGTCCACATAGGCGATGCCGGCGCGCCCATCCTCCAGAACGAGCGATGCCAGGTAGTTGTTGGCATCACCGGGGAGTAATCCCGGTTCAACGATCGTCCCCGGTGTGACCACGCGGATGACCTTGCGGGGGAAGATGCCCTTCTCGGGCTGGTCGCCGATCTGCTCGCAAATGGCAACGTGGTAGCCTTTTTCGATCAGGCGGGAAAGATAGTTCTCGACGGCGTGGTAGGGAATGCCTGCCAGCGGGGCGCGGACGCCGTTGCCGATGGGACGGGATGTGAGCACGATGTCGAGTTCACGGGAGACCGTTTCAGCGTCCTGGTCGAAGGTTTCATAGAAGTCGCCCAGGCGGAAGAACAGAATCTCGTTGGGGTGCTGGCGTTTGATCTCGAGGTATTGGGAGCGGATGGGGGTCACGTCGTCATTTGGCATGCGATGATTCTACCCCGAAATTTCAAGTAGCAGTATAATCAAGCCACTATACTCAGAAAAAAGGAGATCAAAATGGCTAGTGTAACGTACACAAATGTGTTCAAGAAATTCGGCGACGTCACTGCGGTTAACGACCTTAACCTGAACATTGACGACAAAGAATTCCTGGTCTTCGTCGGCCCTTCGGGCTGCGGCAAGACCACCGCTCTGCGCCTGCTGGCGGGTCTGGAAGAGATCAGCAGCGGCACGATCAAGATCGGTGACCGCGTCGTCAACGACGTGCCTCCCAAAGACCGCGATATCGCCATGGTGTTCCAGTCCTATGCTCTGTATCCGCATATGTCGGTGTACGAGAACCTGGCCTTTGGTCTCAAACTGCGCAAGACCCCCAAGGAAGAGATCAAGCGTCGCGTGAACG
>CAZRCR010000199.1:0-4966 GCA_964598615.1 uncultured Anaerolinea sp. | reverse complement strand
TGGCCACGGTTGGAAACGCTCTGCTTATGTGCACGATCTGGATGCCGAATATGGCGATCATCTATGCCGCGGGCGGGATCATCGGACTGGCGACCGGCCTGTTCATGACCGCCAACTGGGCACTGGGCACCGACCTGGTCCCGCCGGAGGAGGCCGGACGCTATATGGGCATCTCCAACCTGGCCGGAGCCGGGGCGGGCATCGTGGGGACGGGCATCGGTGGGCCGATGGCCGACATGCTCAACGGTTACCTGCCCGGATTGGGCTATTTCTCGATCTTCGCTGCGTACACGCTTCTGTTTGCCTTGAGCGTTGTCAGCATGAAATGGATCAAGAGGGCCTGATGAGCCTCTGGCTGTTGTGGGTCTGCATTGGCTGTCTTTTCTCCCTGTGCGCGGCCGGCCTGGCGATGTCATTCTACCTGACGCACAGGTTCGAGCGGACGGTGATGCACGTTCCGTCCGAATATGGGCTGGATTACGAAGAAATCACCTTTCCCGCGGCGGATGGTTTGAGGCTGCATGGGGTTTGGATCCCCGCCTCCGGGTCCGCGAAAACGGTCGTCATCCTGCATGGGCATGGCTGTAGTTCCGATTGGGATATTGAACGCGCTCCCTGTTTCCACGAGGCCGGGTTCAATGTGTTCCTGTTCGACTTCCGCGCCCACGGGCGTAGTGATGGCAAGGTCGCCAGCTTTGGTTATCTGGAGCGGCAGGATGTGCTGGGGGCAGTCGAATTTCTCAAGAGTCGCGGGATGGATCGCATTGGCCTGCTCGGTTTCTCCTACGGCGGCATTGCTTCCATGCTGGCTGCACCGCTCTGCCCCGACATCCATGCCGTGGTCAGCGATGGCGGCCCGGCCCGCCCGCGTTCGGCCATTGCCGGTCGCTTCACCGAGTGGGGATTGCCGCGTTGGCTGGGCAACATCTTTGCCTGGCTGACCCTGGTTTTCACCTCCCTGCGTTTGGGCGTGAACCTGTTTCGTTATGAAGCTGTTCGCTGGGTGGGGCAGGTTGCCCCGCGGCCCATTTTCTTTATCCACGGGGAACTCGACCAGTACCTGCCCGATTTTGACGAACTCTATGCCGCGGCGGGCGAACCGAAGCAGGTCTGGCGTTTGGCCGGTGTCCATCACACCAAGGCCAGTGAAGCCCAGCCGGAAGAATACTATCGCCGTATAGTCAGGTTCTTTGAGCAAAATCTCTAAAACTCGCCTCCCGCTGGTTCCAACCCTGCGGGAGGGTGACCAGGATGTGTATGACCCTCAACCTGCATTTTACTGAATCCGACTGGGAGCGCATTACCCGCGATTGGACTGCCTGGTGGGAAGGCGAACTTGACCGTCCGATGGTGGTGCTTGAGTGCCTCCAGCGTTATGAAATGTACGACCCCCACTGCGCCAGCGTCTACCTTGGCAACTACCCGCTCGACGCGCCCATCGACCCGATCCTGGATGAGTTTGTCCCCCGACTGGAGAATACGCATTATCTGGGTGATGCCTTTCCCCGCTTTTGGCCGAACTTCGGACCTGGTATTGTGGCGGCTTTTTCCGGGGCGGAAGTCCACCCGGCATGGGATACCACCTGGTTCACCCCCGGCCAAACCGGACCCGTATCCGGTCTGCGCGTGGCCGGAGATTGGTCCAACCCCTGGTGGCGGCGTGTGGCGTCTTTCACCCGCGCGGCGGCCGAACGCTGGGGTAGTCAACTGTCCATTGGCCTGACCGACCTGGGCGGCAACCTTGACATTATCGCTTCACTGCGGGATACCAGGGTACTCTTGATGGACTTGGTGAAGTCTCCGACCGAAGTCGACCGGCTGGTGGGAGAAACGACCCGCTTCTGGCAGGAAGTTTATGACCGGCTCTACGCTATCATCGCTCCGGCCAGTCGCGGTTGCACGGATTGGGGGCCGCTCTGGGCGCCGGGACGTGGATATATGCTCCAGAGCGATTTCTCGTACATGATCTCCCCGAAGATGTATGCCCGCTTCGTGTTGCCGGATTTGGAAGCCTGCACTGCCGCAATGGATTATGCTTTCTATCACATGGACGGCAAGGGACAACTTGTCCATGTGGATGCGCTGCTCTCGCTGCCGCGCCTGCGCGGCATCCAGTGGGTGCCGGGTTACGGCAAACCGCCGTGCGAAGAGTGGTTGCTTTTGCTCAAGAAGATCCGCGACGCCGGAAAACTGTGCCAGGTGACGGTCACGCCGGATGGGGCGCTGACCATCATCCGCGAGTTGGGAGGCAAAGGGTTCTGCTTCAATATAAGCGAGCCACAGTTGACCCCTGAGGAAGGTATGGCATTCCTGGAACAGTTGCGGGATCTGGAAAAGTGAACGGGCGGCTATCAGCCGCCCGTTTTGTGCTATTTTTTGATATTGTCCGGGAACACCAATTCATAGCGTACTTCTTCGCTGTTCCGGGCAAACATTCCTTGTTCGGCAATTATTGCTTTTAGCTTGAGCAGGTATGGGGTTTGCAAGTGGAATTCGCGCGCCGCCATATCGGTATAGATTTCCAGCAGGGTGAAATGGCCCGGATCTTGCTCGTTCTGGAAAACCTCGAAACGAAGAATCCCCTCTTCCTTGATGGATTCGCGCGCGTCATCCAGAATGGCGGCTTTGTAGGCTTCGATGAACTCTGGTTTGATGTAGTGGTGGAATTGAAAAATGACCATAGCGCCTCCGGCGTGACCTGCAATTTACTCGGATAAGAACATCACCTTATAGGATTCGGCGTACTCCAGACCGTGTTCCTTGCCATCTTCGGCGGCCCATTCGCGGATCATCTTTTCCGGATCCCAGTCGTTCAACTGGCTGACGTGCTTGCGCAGCGCGGCGATCTTGACGTCGATCGTCCCGGTGATATCCACCCAGGTATCGGGTTTCTCTGCCCCGTGGACGTACAGCCGTTTGACCCGGTGCGGTTCCAGGCCTTCCTCCAGCAGTTCGGTGAAGATGAGCCGCGTCTCTGCGGATGGGAAGACAGCATACAGCGCAGCCTGGGCGGCGGCGCGGTGGTCGGGGTGGTTGATGTAGCCGCTGCCGTAGAAGACACCCTGCGGGTCCGCGATAACGACCGTATCCGGTTTGTAACGGCGGATGAGACGCGTCAGGTCGCGGCGCAGGTCCAGGGTCGCTTCGAGCGCTCCATCGGGGTAACGCAGGTAGACGGTCTCAGCCACGCCGAGCACGTCACAGGCGGCGGACTGTTCCGCTTCACGCAGTTTTGCCAGCATGGGCTTGTAGTCTGCACCTTTGGCCTGGTCGTTCGTTCCGGCGTCGCCGCTGGTGACGATGACCGAGATGACCCGGCAGCCGTTCTGTGCCCAGCGCGCTAGCGTCCCGGCGATGGTGAATTCCTGGTCATCGGGATGGGCCTGGATGGACATGACGATGTTGGGGATGTATTCTTTTTCGTTCATGGGATGATTGTAATCGATTCGCTGGATTGGCCGGGTATCTCGAATCAATCCTGTTCTGTCACCGGTTGTTTGACGAATTTGCCGAAAAGCAGGGCAGCCAGCAGACGCCCGATGGCCGATGTGACGAAGATGGCAATATAGCCCCACTGCGTGACCATCCAACTGCCCACCCCGGCCCCGGCGGCCAGCGCCAGGGTGACGAAGATCTGGTAGATGGCCGAATAGCGCGCCCGGCTCTCGTTGGGGGTCAGTTCCAACAGCAGGTTGAAAGCTGCCAGGTTGTAAGCGCCCCAGAAAATGCCGCTCAGGAAATTGAGAGGGATGATTTGCCACGCGGCAGTGACGAAGGACCACGCAAGCGGCAGGATGGGGATCAGCAGTCCGCTGATCAGTTGCAGGCGGCGCGCACCCCAGCGGTCGGCCAGGCGGCCCAGCCTTCTTTGTACGAGCATCCCGGCTACGGCTGTAGCGGTGCTGGTCAGGCCGACCATGCTTGCATCGGCTTTTAGATTTTCCACCAGGTAAACGTTGAAGAAGGGACCGGGGATGTTCAAAAAGAAATTCCACAATACGGCGGTGGCGATCAGGGCGGTCAGGCCGGGCTGTTTGCGCAGGTCGCTGAAGAAGGTCCGGACATCCAGCCGGGCACGGACCGGGAGCGCGGACCCTTGTGCCGGGTCGTGCAAGCGGGAGAACGAGTAAGTGGAAATGGCACCCAGCAGGAAGGCGATTCCCAACCCCAACTGGTAGCCTTCGGGTTGGGGGAAGCGGCTGATCAATGCGCCAGCCAGCAGCACGGTCAGCATCCCGGCGATGCCCATAATGAAGTTGCGCGACCCGAAATAGCGCCCGCGTCCCTCCATCGGGACGATGTCTGCGGTGTAGGATAGCCAGGCGGGATAAGATAGGTTTCCGAATGCGTCGCGGATGATGGTAAATGCCATGGCGATCAAGGCCAGCAAGGGGCCATTCACACCGAAGGGTAGTAGAGCCAGGAAAAGGAGCATCAGGCGTCCGATGCCGCCCCCAAACAGCAGGGTGAATTCCTTCCGGCGGTCGAAACGTTCCACGAGCATGGCTCCCGGCAACAGGAGCAGGGTGGCGCTGAGACTGGAGAGTGCACTCATGATCCCGATCTGGGCGCGAGTGGCTCCCAGCGCCAGCACGTACAGGGTCATGTAGGTGCCGGTGATGTTGTCGCTGGCGGAAGCGAAGAGACCGTCATACCAGAACCAGCGCAGGTTTTGTTGGATTTTGTACGGCAGCATCAGCGCCCAGTCACCACCGGTGACGAGGCGTTCGTAGGCCAGTTTGATCTTTCCCCCATTTCTTGCAGGTGAGAAAGCCCGCTTGAACATACTTCTAAAATGATTCCTTGCAATGGCGATCCTGGGAATGTGTTGCCCGTTTTTTGCGCAACGGGCGGAATCATACCACCCGATTGGTTTTCTGTACTTGCTTTTCTGTTAATTCTTTTCCGGCAGGCGGTTCGTTGCTCGATTCTGGAAGGATTGTTCTATGACCCCCATCCTGACTAT
>CAZRCR010000198.1:1667-4999 GCA_964598615.1 uncultured Anaerolinea sp. | reverse complement strand
GGCTTTTCAGGCATTTTGCGCCTCCATCTGGTCTGTCAAACGGGCAAGCAGGCGATACAGGGATTTCTTGACTGTCTCCTCCCGCTTGCCGAGCAGGGTGGAAATTTCAGCAAAAGACAGGTCCGCCACATAACGCAGACGCAGGAGTTCACGCTCGCCAGCAGTGATGGCAGCGACCAATCTTTGCAGAGTGGCAGCATCTCCCGAAACGATGAAACCGGCCAACAGGTCCGAAGCGACAGGAATGTCCGTCTGTTCAAGGCTGACGTGGGTCCGCGCCCGGCGGAAATGGTCCATCAGTTTGCTGCGCGCGATCTGGAAAAGCCATGCGGCAAAAGAACCGCGCTCGCGATAGCGGGGCAGGGACTCGAGAGCTGCCAGAAAGGTCTGGGCCGTCAGGTCTTCGGCATCGGCAACGTTATGCACCCGGCTGAGGAGATAGCGGTACACCGGGGTAACGTAGCGGTCATACAGCAGGCCAAAATTCTCGACCGAGACGGACGGGGTCGGGCCGGTTTGTGGGGTGGGAACGCTCATAAAGGATTGGGTTGTGCGAGAGATGTGATCACATTCTAATAGATAAACGCAGAAAGGAGAGAAAAGGGACAGATTGATAGCATTTGACACACCCTGTGCGGGATTTGACACTCCTCTCCCTTGAAAATGCCCCCAACTTTACGACAAGGAGTTGCTATGCGTGACTTGCTCAAACGATTGGGGATCGTAGCCCTGTACGCCATCGGCATGGCCTGGGTCGAATCGGCAGTGGTGACCTACCTGCGGGTGATGATCGGCCGCGTCGACCCGTACCAGGTCAACCCGCTGCCGATCTCGGTAGGATTGGACTGGGTGGAACTGGGCCGGGAGGTGGCCACCCTGCTCATGCTCTGGACCGTGGGCTGGCTGGCCGGGAAAACATGGCGCAGCCGCTGCGGGTATGCCCTGCTCGCCTTCGGTGTTTGGGACATCTTCTACTACGTTTTTCTCGTGCCGATGACCGGCTGGCCACAGTCGTTGTTGGATTGGGATGTGCTCTTCCTGCTCCCCCTGCCCTGGTGGGGGCCGGTACTGGCTCCCATGCTGATCTCCCTCCTGCTCATCCTGGGTGGAGCGCTGGCCGCGGCCCGCGACCACTTCCAGAAGACCGCTTGGCCGCGCTGGTGGACATGGCTGTTGAACGTGACCGGTGTGGGGTTGGCGCTCTACACTTTCATGACCGATGCCATCCGCGCCCTGCCCGGCGGCGAGACCGCCGTCCGCCAGGTTCTGCCCGCCTCGTTCAACTGGCCGCTCTTCCTCGTATCGCTGGCACTGCTGGCCGCGCCGGTGGTGGACCTGGGGTGGCAGATGGCAAAGAAACAGCGGTAACGGTAGAACAAACCTCCCGAGGTTCTGAACCTGCGGGAGGTTTTCTTTTCAGCCAATCACGTTTCTTCCCTGACGGTCTCAGGACCGCACAGGACCATCCAGGGTTTCTGCCGCACCTTCGTAAGGAATACGGTGACGGGTGCGCCGCCCTTGACGGTTTTCAGCCGCTTCTGGAACTCATCCGGCTCGATGGGGGAACCGCGTTTCTTGATGACCACTTCGCCGGCATTGGCCTCCCGCAGCCACTCGTTGAGCCGCTTCAGGTTGAAAGGCCCATGCTGTCTGACCTCCCAGGCACGCGCGAACGGGGAACGGGTCAGCGTGTCACCCGTCAGATAGGCGATGGATTCGTCCAACTGGCAGGCATCAAGCATGGCAGCCAGGTTCTTCACGAGAGAGGCGCGCAAGACCGCCGGGTCCGGCTCGTAAAGCCAGGCACGCGGCAGGCTGACATCAACGCGCGGGGGCACGTCCGCAAGCCGCATCTGGTGACAGCCGGGCAGGATGGTCGCCGTTGTGCGGCTGCCCGTACGCAGGCCCCCGAAGCGCAGCAGGGCTTCCTTGAGCGTCCCCTTCTCTGAAATGAACTCGACTTCGCAGTTCCCCGGGAGTTCGTCGTGGGAGATGCCCGGCGCAACCTTGACGGCAATGTCCGGCACCCTGGCTTGCAGTTCCAGGACGGCGGTGATGGGGGGCAGCATATCGCTCAATTTGAAAACACGCTGACCGTCGACCCGGCGGGCGGGATCGATGAACGCGGCCTGCACCTGATCGAGGTCGGTTTGCGTGGTCCAATCGGCACAGCGGACCCGCACACGGTCCGCCAACCCGGCGGCAGTGACGTTATGCTGTAGCAGTTGGCAGACGACCGGGTTCATCTCCACGCTCAGGACCGATCTGCCGCGGCTGGCAAGGGCCAGCGTATCGCCGCCAATGCCGCTCCCCAGATCGGCGACGCGGTCATAGCGCGCGAAAACATCCGCATGATAGGAGGCCACGGAAAAACTGCTGGCCTGCTGCAGGGCTTCATCGGTGAACAGCAGCGGCCAGGGATGGGGAAATTTTTCAGAGGATCTTTTGCGCAGGGAAAGCTGCTCGACCAGCGCGGCAGCCTCCGCGGGCAAGAACTCCTTGCGCAGCTTTTCCAGGGTCTGGAGCGAGGCGGCTGACAGGTCCGCGTTGGCATACCGCAGGAGCGCGTCCAGCGCCTTATCGCTCACTAAGAAGGTGGCCAGTTCCGGGGTAAGTGTATACATGCTCGGACAGTGATTTTACTGTATCGCCTGCCCCTGCAGCACCGGTCCCTCGACGGGGAAGAAACTGAAGTTGGCGCGCTGTTCCACGGTCAGGCGTTCGCCTTCGAAGCGGAAGGTGAACGTGCGGGCGAACGGCGTCTCGACCCACCACATCTTGACGGTGAACGTTGACTCATCGGTCCACGCGCCGCTGGCGGCAGCCTTCCACGGATCGTCCACCTGGGAGGTGAAATGGCGCGTGAAGGCATCGGCCGGATAAATGTGCACCAGGCTGCGCGGCCAACTGCCGGACCCGCAGGCAAGAGTCTGTTCGCCCCGGTCGTTGCGGAAGGTGACCTGTGCTTCGTCCGTTCCGAAGTCGAAGCAGATCGTCTCCACCTGGTCGAGGTTGGGTTCCATGCGGAAGGTTCGCCCGGAGAGACACGCCGCCAGCAGGGACTCTTTCGCCCCGGCCGGGGTGGGCAGGCGCAGATGGGTCAGTTTTTCCGTCAGGGATGCCTGCGCAGCCGGGTTTTCCGGCAGGGGAGCAGCCTGCATCGCAGGAAGGAGGTGTTCCCAGGCCAGGTTCAGGGTCGGCTGCATATCGCCCATCCCGCCGGTGACCGCAAGCACGGCGTCCTGTTCGGGCATGACCACGCAATACTGGCCGAACGCACCGTCGCCGCGGTAGGCATTGCGCTGGGAGCGCCAGAACTGGTAACCATAGCC
>CAZRCR010000198.1:0-1567 GCA_964598615.1 uncultured Anaerolinea sp. | reverse complement strand
ATGGCCGAGAGTACGTAGGTGGCCCCGGTGTTGTAGACAAAGTGCGTTCCCGGCTCAAAGTCCACCGGCAGGGACAGGAAGGTCTGCACCCAGTTCCCCAGCGGGTTGCTCATGATGAGCTGGATGGTGTCGGCGGCGTGACCGCTGGTCATGGTCAGCAGATGGCGGACACGCATGCTTTGCAGATTCTCAGAGGGGTCTGCAGGCGCATATTCCGGGAAGATGTCGAGCAGGCGCTCCTCGACCGAGAGCCGGCCTTCCTCCACGAGCAGGCCGATCCCTGTGGACGTAAAACTCTTGCTCAACGAGAACAGGGAATGGCGCTCATCCGGGCGATAGGGGTCCCACCAGCCTTCGGCGACAACCCGCCCGTGCCGCAGGAGCATGAAACTGTGCAGAGTGTCGATCTGCCCGTCCGCGGCGCGTGCGAAGGCGTCGATGGCGGCGGAGGGGATGCCCTGGGATTCGGGGGTGGCGCGAGGGAGGGATGAATTCTGATTCATAGTCTATCCTGTGTCAGTATGTCACATCTTGTTGATGAGCTTCCAGAAATTGCGTTAACCACACACGCGATTATGTTGAGTATCACGTTCCTACTTTACCACTTTCACTTCGTTTGAGCCAATACCAAAACTACAAAGCGGTCCCTTGGCCGCCCACCCCAAGGGATCACTTGTTAACAAATAGAGTAGGTACATTATGAATTAAGCAGGAAACTTGACTTTTGACACTTCAATATTCATTCGCGAGGGTATAGAATCAGCGCACCAAAACACAAAATCAGGGAGAGCTATATGAACAATAAGAATATCCTACGCTGGGTACTTTCCATTCTCGTTCTTGCATTGTTGCTGCCTGGCTGTAGCCCCAATCAAATATTCAAGGCAGAAAATCCACCAAGTGCAACCGACCTCCCGAATTCATCCACATATGACCAGGATCCCGAGATGGATCCCACCGAGACGCCAAACTCATCAATTGTAGACAGCGGCACCACTGTAAATGTTGCAGGTAGCGCAACATTTACCTGCACATATCAGGTCGGCGCCTATGAACACTCAACAGCAAATCAATATTTAGACACAGGGATTGATCTGGTAGCAGGAGAGAATCTTAGCATCACGGCATCGGGGACAGCCTGTTTTGACAATACGGACAAGTATTTCTGTAGCAGCCCCGATGGCCACCCGGATTTTGTAGATGCTGACTTAGTGGGAAAGATTGGGGACGGGAATTTAATTCGCATTGGCAGCAACTATCAAGCAACAATAGGTAGTGACGCAGGGAGATTATATTTGGGCTTTCATGATAATGATTACGAAAACAATAGTGGCTACTTTGAAGTGACTGTGACCGTTGAAAACGCACCGAGCGTAAATAACTGCAACCCATAGAACTAATCAGCCAGCACCCTGAAAGGCAAGCCAATAGGCTGCAGATTGGGGTGCTGGCTGGGAGGCCATAGCTGGCTGATAAGCCGAAAATAATATATGGTTCCCTACTTGACATCTTTTTGTTACGAGAAAATCCTTTTTATTATCGCATATTTCCAGAGAAATGCACTTAC
>CAZRCR010000197.1:0-5002 GCA_964598615.1 uncultured Anaerolinea sp. | reverse complement strand
TGCAAAGGAAGCCTTAAGCACATCGGGATTATGTTCGATATTCTCCAAAAGAGACAGTTCCCGGGGAGTTTTCGTTAATGGCTGTTTCATTGTCCAAAATTCCATTACCGAATTAAAACGCCACCTTTAAACTTGTGGATATTCAATGGGAACTGGAAACTACTCTCCCCGCAAACGCTTCAGATCCGCTTCAACCATCATTTCAACAAGTCCTTGAAAGTTGACCTTCGGCTCCCATCCCAAAACAAGACGAGCTTTGGACGGATCAGAAATTAACAAGTCCACTTCTGAAGGACGCATGAAGCGCGGATCCTGTACCACATAATCTTCATAGTTCAAACCAACATAACGAAATGCCAATTCGCAAAATTCACGCACGGAGTGTGTTTGACCAGTACCAACCACATAATCTTCCGGTTTAGGTTGTTGTAACATACGCCACATGGCTTCCACATATTCCCCTGCGAATCCCCAATCACGGCGTGCATCAAGATTACCCAAGCGTAATTCCTTGGTCATGCCTAGTTTAATACATGCTACACCATGCGATATCTTGCGGGTCACAAATTCCAATCCGCGGCGTGGACTTTCGTGATTAAAAAGTATGCCGGAGACAGTATAAAGTTTATAGGACTCGCGATAATTGACCGTAATCCAGTGTCCATACACTTTCGCCACCCCATAAGGACTACGCGGATAGAAAGGCGTATCCTCGCGCTGAGGAGTTTGGGTTACCTTGCCAAACATCTCACTTGAAGAAGCTTGATAGAAACGCGCTTGAGGCGTTACAAGACGCATGGCCTCCAACAAGCGGGTCACCCCCAAAGCAGTTACCTCGCCGGTCAACACAGCCTGGGTCCAAGAAGCCGCCACAAAAGATTGCGCAGCCAAATTATAGATCTCGTCCGGTTTGTATTGCTCCAGAATCGCCACAAGTGAACTTTGATCATGAAGATCGCCTTGAATGATATTCACATCGTTTTGAATGTGCTGGATACGGTCAAATGTAACCGTGCTTGAACGGCGCACCATGCCAATAACTTCATACCCTTTTTGGAGCAAACATTCGGCCAGGTATGAACCATCCTGGCCAGTAATTCCGGTGATCAATGCAACAGGCATAAGCGTTCCTCCGTATCAAAATTCAATTTTTGAATTATAGCTGCTATCCCAAAGCCGTCAAGTACAAACAATCATACCTTGCACACCGGGAAAGATAAATACTCCATCACAATTGGAGATTGGAGCTAGAGAATTTTACACACTGAAAATTTCACTCCTGCCGTTTCGAACGAACCCGTCGTTGGTCAAGAAGCCAACCTCCCGCAAAAACCAAGAACGCCCCACACACAATTACAGCACCAACCATAAGCAGGGAGATGTGCGGAACTGACCAATCCGTATAACGCCCAACATACCAGAATTCAAAAACAAAAAGGAAGATTGCTTCTACAATCAGGAATCGTGTGAACCATACATCCCGACTGGAACGCCAGTGTATCCAAACGCTTCCCGCCAACAGCCCCTGGAAAAAGAGTAAAATGAGGCGGTAACGGGGATTATCCCACTGGTCACCTCCTGCACGGAAAGAAGCGATCATAATCCATGCCCATACCACCAAACATAGCGAACCCCAAGCCAAGCGCGTCTCTTTGGGTTGACGTTTGCTGATAAAAGGAGAATAATCAAGTAAAGGGAGTAACAGATACCATCCTAACGATCTGGAGATAGAAATGATAGAAACTGCCCAAGGTGCCGGGTCCGCGATAGCAGCGGGCAAGAGAGGTTGGAACACACCATACAATGTCACCAGGGGAATATGAAAGGAGTTTGGCAGGGCATCGAAGATTGGCTGAAGACCATCGGAAGACTGCTGGGTTCCATACAGACTCCATCGAGCAGAATATTGAAACCATCGAATAATATTTCCAAGCGGTCCAGTGGCAGGAGCTTGGAGCGCACCACCCGCGATGTAACCAAACAGCATAAAAGCAAGCGTGGCAACTACCAGTATCCCGATCACCCAACCCCACTTGACCGTGCATCCACTTTCATACAACCAAGCCCAGACTCCGCCGATAAGAATGACTGTTCCAGCCGCGGGAGGTGAAAACAGAAACATACCTGCCGCCCCTCCGGCCAACCAGACCCAGCCAATGCGACGTCCGAGCTTGATATGAGCAAGTCCCCAGAAAAACATGGCGATGAATAAAAGAAGGAATGGTTCTCGAATTTGTGAACAACCAGCAAACACAGCTTCCGGGTAAAGAACCAGGATCCAAGTTACAACCCAGGCTATCTTCTCGTTAAAAACATCCTTGATCCCACGCCAAGCAAAACCTACACCCATCGCATTGACCAATGCTACAAGCAGGATGGTCAGCCAGCGGCGATGAAAATCTGGGCTGAGCAAGCGATACGTGAAGCTTAATGTGAGAGTTAAGCCACCGTACTGCTCCTCGATGCCGGAGGAACGGTCGAAGGCTGTCCAGAGCGGATTACCAGAGTCGGCCAGTTCCCAGGCCTGACGGTCGTAGGTGGAGGCGTCGCGGTAG
The DNA here is from genome assembly GCA_964598615.1 of uncultured Anaerolinea sp. Classification (GTDB taxonomy): domain Bacteria; phylum Chloroflexota; class Anaerolineae; order Anaerolineales; family Villigracilaceae; genus UBA877. The sequence continues at coordinate 2,447 of CAZRCR010000197.1, read as the reverse complement.
ATCGAACCAACCGCGTGCACTTCCGAGTCATACCCGTAAACAGGCAGAACGTAAGAGAAGAAAATCCCGCTGCCGAGGCGCAGGAAAACCGCCAGCAGCAGGAGCAGGATCAGGGTCCGCGGAGCGCCTGCCGACCGCCATAGCGCGGTCAGCGCCAGCAGGCCGAGGGTCAGGAGCAGGGAATAGGCCAGCAGGCCGATCCACCACGTCCCGCCATCGAGCAGGGACAGGGTCAGGCCAAGGCTAAGGCTAACGGGGAGGATCCAAAACAGGTCACGCAGGAGAGGTTTCATATTTTTTTAGAAGACAGTAACCCCACCACATTACCACGACCAGGATAAAAGCATGGGTGGGGAGGGAATAGCGCGGGTTGTCGCCATATTCGACCAGCGCCTGGAGCACGGAAGCGGCCCAGACCATGCCGGTGAGCAGCCATGTAAAAGCGTTCATGTGCACCCGGCTGCGGACTTTCTTGAAAACAAACGCCAAGGTACCCCCCAGAAACACCGCGCTGACCAATCCAAGCCAGAGACGTACCAAGGTGATGATACCACGCTGCACGCCAGCCCACGGCGCAGGAAGCGCCGTCCAATGGACAGGGACACGCCAGAAATTGACCCAACCCTCGGCCACGTTACGCAAGTACAGGAACGGATGCTGAAAAATGAGTTGGGTACAGATCTTTGACAACAGACCGGAAAGCGGAATGAACCCCAGACCGGTTACTTCCTGTAACTCAGGGATGGCATCCCAGATGGCATTGCCGGGGTGACCGGTCTCGGCAATCTGGGCATCGCGGTAGCGGATGAACGTATCCCGAATCTCGGCGTACTCATCGGGAACGTACTCGAAAAACGGCCCGGCATGGTTCATCAGGTGGTACCCTCCCATGGTATCGAGGCTCCACATCCCAAAACGTTCGTGAATGAAACTAACCCATAGCCCCACGAACGCCAGCCCGGCGATCGCTATAGCCAGAGCAGCCACAAGCCGAACCCTGAACTGGGCACGCCAGAATACGAGCAGGCAGGCGGCTGCCAGCACCGGCAGGAACGCATACAGGCTGCGAGTGAGAGCGGCACAGCCCATAATTGCCCCAACTCCCAACCCGGCAAGCAACACCTGCCAGAACGGACGTTCCCGCACAACATACACCAGCCAAGCCAGCCAGGCCAAGGACAGAGCTAACAGGAAAATGGTAAGGGTTTCGGTCAGCAGATCGCCTTCGATCAGCACCTGCTGGATGTTCAAGGTATAAGCCGATGCCGTCAGGGCAGCAAACCAGCCACGCTGACTGATACGCCAACCGATATAAAAAAACAGGAGCGTGGTCAAAACACCCAGAAACAATTGGACGATGTAAACACGTTCATCCGGGCCAACCAAAGCCATGAAAAGTGGGTAACCGGGCATGCGTGTCCCATCGTAGGCGACCCAACCGGTGAGAATGTGACCAGCAAGGCGGCGGTACGCGGCAGTATCATTGTAGGTAGCGGGGCAGTAGACAAAATAAAGCAACACTCGCTCGATCACTGCAATGGCTGTAACAATGGAAAGCCAGGTTTTTGTTTTTAAAAGGGTTAACGATCGGAATATCTTGCGCAAGAGTTTACCCAATAGTGAAAGGATCTACAGGTCAGAATTTGGATAGGGTGAAGAGATGGGAACGCGCGGCGTTGACTGAAGATCTGTCTGGATGGCTGACAGAATGAATTGAATTCCAAGAATAACACATAGCGTGGGGAGAATCACTGTCCCTGTCGGTGCGGGAATATTGAGGGAGGCATATTTGATCCATTTGACCGCACCGAAAATCAGTCCAAACAGGAATAGCGGCAGGCCTCCCAACAAATAGACCGAAACCATCGAAAAATCATACAGGAAATATTTCAGGACCAGCCGCCGCAAAAATGTGATCAGGAGGCGAGGAGGAAATTCGAATAACACCCGACGGATTGCCAAACTGGAGGGTTGGCTGCCGTAGCGAGCGGGCATGGGTACATCCTGAACGTATGCGTCAACAAGGTAAAGTTCTGCCAGCATGGATGTTTCAAAATAGTAGGTGCGGGCAACCCGTTCCAAGGGAAGTTGGGTTAAGATCTCTGACCGGATGGCAACATAGCCGTTGGTGGGGTCAAAGATATTCCAGTAACCGGTGGCAACCTTAGTGATGAAACCCAGCACGATATTCCCAAAACGGCGGACGAGCGGCATCTGGCGCAGGGCAACGAAATCGCGGAAGCGATTGCCCTTGGCATAATCCGCCTTCCCATTGATCAGCGGCTTATGCCAAGGGCAATCGCTTCCGCGCTTTCGTTGCCCTGCGCCAGATGCCGTTCGTCCGCCGTTTTGGGAACATCGTAGATCGGATCAGCTAACGTCGGAACTCCAGCAACAACGGTCCTGATCGAACGCGTGCTATGGATGGAAAGTCGAGATGCAACGCC
>CAZRCR010000196.1:0-5011 GCA_964598615.1 uncultured Anaerolinea sp. | reverse complement strand
GGTTCGAGGCTGTCATCCTGTTGCTGCTCCTTTCGGTTGCCATCCGCAGCCTGGTTGGAATGAGTCTTGTCCTGCCGTGGAAAACAGACACAACCCTGCTCATAATTCTGACCCTGTCCGTTGTGCTGGGGAAGGCCCTGGGCGGAGTACTGGCCGACCGGTTCGGCTGGACATTGGTGGCGGTGGGCGGATTGACGCTCTCGGCCCCTCTGCTGGCATTCTTTCCGTCCGTGCCTACCGTGGCGATCGCGGGCACGTTCCTGTTCAACCTGAGCATGCCGGTCACGCTTGTCGGCCTGGTTGGGATGCTGCCGGGAAAGGGCGGCTTTGCCTTCGGCCTGACGACGCTGGCGCTGATCTTCGGCGCGCTGCCGTCGTTCACGCCTTTGCGCTCTTTTACGGGGCAGCAGGTTTTCGTATTTGTCACTATAATCATCTCGGTTGTTGCTTTATACGGCGGGTTGCGCCTGTACGACCGTTATTTCCGTGTGCGCCAGCCCGGGACATCTTCTGAAGAAAAGTAAAGGAGAATGCTATGCAAACAGGATTCCTGCACTTGATGGCCCTTGTGCCTCCCACCGATGTGGCTCCGCCGCCGGTCGTGCCGGTGGCGGGCATCGCGGCGGGTGTGATTGCTGCCTTATGCTGCCTGGTGGTCGTGATCGGCGTGGTGGCGTTCTTTGTCATCCGGGCGGTCAAGAAGAACCGCACCCCCAAGGACAGCACACCGGCCCCGACAACTCCCCCTGCCGACCCCAGCGCCTGACCGGGCCATTCTCTCTCGACATGCCTGGCAGGTTCCTGCTTGCCCTGCTGTTGACCCTGGCTGTGGAGGCCGGGGTTGCTTGGCTGTTCGGGTTCCGCTCGGGCCGCGACCAGTTGACGCTGGCGCTGGTTAATGTGATCACCAACCCGGCCCTGAACGTGTTCCTCCTGCTCCTGTCCTGGCTGGGCGTGGAGGTGACCCTCGGGCTGGTGACCCTGTTGGAGGTCCCGGTGGTTCTGGCGGAATGGGGGCTGCTGGTCTATGCCTTCGGCGGGCCGCGCCGGAAACTCCTCGCCTTGTCCCTGGCAGCGAACGCAGTTTCGTTCGTTGCAGGAGTGGTGCTGTTCTGGTTGTAAGAATTGGGGAATAACTGAAAAGGCCAGTTCCCATTTTTACGGGAACCGGCCTTTTTTGTGCGTGGTTCGAATGACTAATTCTGGATCGGGGTGGTCTCCTCGACCGGCAGTTCGGCAGTTTTGGCCTTCTTGGGGCGGGCCAGCAGACCGATCACCGAACCAAAGCTGGCGAAGATGACAATCGGGGTGAATACGAACCAGCCGATGACCGGGGCCAGGCAGGCCAGCAGCAGGAGACCGCCGCCGCGCAGGTAAGTGAAGAAGGGCTTCTGCCTTTCTCCGATCCGCACGCCAACTGTCATGATCATTCCGCTCAGGCCGATCGTGGTTGGGATTGCCATCAGCAGGATAAGGACGGCGACCAAGCCAAGCAGCGGAGTTTGCCATCCCAGCGTAAGGTATTTTCCCAAAGAGAGGACGAGGGCGGTGAGGATGCCTACACCCATGAAGTTCAGGACGCCCAGGAAGATCGAGCGCCAGGGATGCGCTTCCAGGTTTTCACGCGCCTGCCGGATCGGGTCTGGCAGCAGGAGGATCATGGCCGAGAACAGGGCGATCAACCCGATGATGCTCAGCGGAATTCCAATGACCAGTAGAAAGAACGTGCCGATGATATTCGTAAACATGATTTTCTCCTTTTCCTAAATTCGTGAACCGTTTTTCAATAACTTGGCGTTTCCCATGCCCAGCAGCAGAATGCTGACGATCAGGATGATGATGAGCGTCGGCGCCGGAAGGGGCAAACCGGGCAGTTTCAGGCTCTGGAGTTCGATGACCGGGTGAAAGGCAAACTGGTCGGCCAGGGAGAACAGGTTGGGCAGGGAGAAGGGTGCGTGTCCCTTCGGCTGGAACAGGGTCCATCCCAGGCGCACCATTAGAGCAAGCATTCCAATGCCCAGGCCTGCCTGGACCGCCAGGACGATGCGCAGGAAGACGGGCAGGCGGCGGACCTGCAGCCGGGCGAGGACTGCCGGAGCGAGGTCATGTTTCAGGGTCCGCTCGGGTGCTTCGCCGAGGAACTGGAAGACGGAGCGGAGTTCTTCGAGACGTGACCGGCAGCCGGCGCACTCTTTCAGGTGCAGTTCGGTGGCCTGACGGTCGGCGGGGGCCAGTCTCTCGTCGAGATATTCGTTGAGCAGGGTTTCAGGCAGGTGGCTCATTGCATATCCTTTAGGCGGTCGGCGAGCAGTTTGCGCGCCCGGAACAGGTCGGTCTTGATGTTGCTGACGGGACGTTTCAGGGTCTCGGCAATCTCTTCGTAGCTCATTTCCTGGTAGTGGCGGAGTTCGATCACCGCCCGGAAGCGGGGTGGCAGGGTCAGGATGGCGGCCTGGACCTGGCGGCTGTGTTCCCGCTGGATGGCCTGGGTCTCAGGCCCGGAACTGGATTCCAGGACCTCCTCCGTAAGCGGGAGAGGGACCGACCGTCTCAACCGGTCCAGGCAGAGATTGACGGCGATCTTTTTCAGCCAGGGTTCCAGCGGGCGTTCCGGGTCGTAGGATTTCAGGGAGTGGTAGGCGCGCAGGAAGGTCTCTTGTGTGGCGTCCTCGGCTTCGGCCTCGTCCCCGAGCAGGCGGCAGGCAACGTTGAAGACCGCGGACTGATGCAGGCTCACCAGTTCGCCGAATGCTTTCATGTCGCCCTGCATTGCGCGCCGGGCCAGTTGAGCAGGATCATCACACATTTCGTTAATCATACTTGGATTTGTCTTGAAAAGTTACAACCATCCCTGTTTCGTTTTGGGGGAAGATTGGTAGATTTCCTTATTGGAAAAATGGATCTGCGCGGCCATGCTGCGGCGCAGGAACGGTTGGAGGACTCCACAACATAAAAAACGCCGGAAATTTTTCCGGCGGTGAACAATGCTAAAAAAACCGGGAACTCATGTTCCCGGTCAGTTGTTTTGTTACGGCAGATTTTCGAACGTGGACTGTGGCGCGAAGGCCACCCCGACCATGCTCGGACCGGTGTGTGCCGCCAGCGCCGGGGACATGAGCATGACCGGCATCCAGGTGCATCGATAAACCTGCTCGACCAACTCCATCAGGCGTGCGGCTGCGGTCGGGTTGTAGGAGTGCAACACCTGGACGCGCAAGGCAGTTCCGGGGTCCTGGAATTTCTTCATTTGCTCCACCAGGCCTTTTAGCGCCCCATCGAACGTGCGCGCCATGCCGAGTTGGACGTACGTCCCGCCGGTTTTTTCCACGCCGATCAACGGTCGGATGTGCAGCATGGAGGCAATCAGTCCCTTCATGTGGCTGATGCGTCCGCCGTGGATCAGGTATTTGAGTTCGTCCAACGTGTACATGCTTTCGCTGGCATCGCCGATGCGATGGACCAGTTCAATGATCTTTTCTTTCGACCAACCAGCCTTGACGGCACGCGCCGCAGCCGCCACCTGCCAGCCAAGCACCGCGCACAGTGTCTTGGTATCGAGAATGGTCACGTTCGCTTCGGGGACCATCTCCGCGCCAGCCTTGGCTGCGTTGACCGTGCCGCTTAACCCCGATGACATCTGGATCGAGAGAATGTCCGGGTCGGTGGCAGCCAGTTTGCGGTACATTTCGGCAAAATCTCCGGAGGAAGGTTGGGAGGTGATCGGGAAGCTTGAAGTCTTCATCAGCAATTCCTGCAATTCATCTGGCTGGATATCTTTCCCGCTCAAATAGGTTTTGCCATCCAGGGTGATGGCGTGACGGATGATGTGGATATCGATCTCGGGCAGGAGCGCCGGAGGGAGATACATGTCCATTCCTGTATCGGTCACAATTTGCATTTTGTTTTCCTTTGGCGAAGGATGGGTAAATTCTTGCTGACGAGGCCTTTACGCCTCCCCCCTGGCGTATTGCGGTATGTCGATCTCTATTGTAATGCGAAATAAAGGGATTGTGGATAAGAATTCTGCGAATTAAAGAAGATGGGAGACGGGAGCGCGTTGCACCCGTTTTACGGACTTCTCTCCCCGGCAGGCGCGACGCACTGTGCGCGTTGTTGATTGACTTAGTCCACTGGTTAGTCTATAATGACTGTAGAGGTGCAAGATGACTGTATTCAATATCCACGAAGCAAAGACACATTTCTCGAAACTGCTGGCACGCGTTCTGCGCGGCGAGGAAGTGGTGATCGCCAAAGCCGGTAAACCGGTGGCGCGCCTGCTGCCTTTTTCGGTGACCGAGACCGCCCCGCGCAAACCGGGGAAAGATAAAGTGGTGATCCAGCCCGATTTTGACGCGCCCCTGCCGGAGTTCGATGTATGAAGGTTCTGCTGGACACCCACACTTTTTTATGGTGGTGTTTGGGGGCAGAGCAGTTATCCTCCCGCGCCAGGGACGTGATCGCGGACGGGCGCAACGAAATCTTCCTTTCCTCCGCCAGCGCCTGGGAACTTGCCATCAAAGCCGCCAAGGGACAGTTAACCCTGCCCGAGGAACCGGCGCGTTATGTGACCAGCCGGATGACCCAGCACCGTTTCCTGGCATTGCCGGTCCAGATGAGCCATGCCTTGCGGGTGTACGACCTGCCCCCGCACCACGTTGATCCCTTCGACCGCCTGCTGGTGGCGCAGGCGCAGCTGGAATCTCTGGCGCTGGTCACGAAGGATGAAGACATCCGGAAGTACGAGGTGGAAACGATCTGGTAGGGGATGTGAGGAATGGGACAGGAGTGCATCGCACCCGTTTTGAAGGAAAAATCTCTACGCTGGGACAATGCCCGTTGCGTGGACTTCTCTGCCCGGCAGGCGCGACGCATTGCGCGTGGCTTGGGTTGAGAAGGGGAGCGCAGAACTATCAAGGCGTGCGTTTTGCCAATTTCTCATTGGGAAGTTTGATGTGGATGCGTAAGTGTAAATTATTCCCCAAGATGATATATAAGAATCTTGAATGCTAAC
>CAZRCR010000195.1:0-5016 GCA_964598615.1 uncultured Anaerolinea sp. | reverse complement strand
ATTAAATTCGGGATGAGTCATGTTTTGATTCCCTGTCGGATCGGGCTTGTCATTTCCAGCCGAATTCCTCGAAGGGGATCCCGGCCAACGCATTCTCGATCCCTCGCCGCACATAGGGGACGGTGTTCTCCGGCAAGGCGTTGACTGGGAACCAGCGCAGGTCGTCGCATTTGTCCGGTTCGGTGTTGACCGGTTCCCCGGCCCAGTGGTCGACGATGACGAAGAAATCGACACGTTCCTCGCCTTCGTTGCGGTGAAAGACGCAGGCGAATCGGACGGCGGCAGGTTCCAGGTCCAGGCCGGTTTCTTCCTTGCCTTCGCGCAGTGCGGCCTGGGTGACGGTTTCGCCGCCATCGAGATGCCCGGCCGGGACGGAGTAATGCCCGTCCATGTAGCCAGTCTGGAAGCGGCGCAGGAGCAGGATCTCATCATCGTGGAAAAAGAGCAGGTGAATGGTGGTGGGGAAGCGGGCGCGCATGGGGTCTCCTTGCAGCTATCTTATCCCCGCTGGGGCAATCCTGCAACTGGCAGAGACGGAATTAATTTTCCCATTCGCATGATGCGCTATAATCGAAACATCCCCTTGGGTAATGTTCATCGGCCGCCCGGCCAGAAGGAGGAACAATGGCTTTTACCCCCAACTTCCTTTCCCAGCAGGACCCGCGCTGGAAGAACGAAAAACTCGGTTTCGACACCAGCAGCACCATCGGTTCCGATGGTTGTGCCCTGACCTGCCTGACCATGCTGGTCAACGGCTATGGTTTTTCGGAAACTCCTTCCAGCATGAACCAGAAACTCAAGGATATGGGCAATGGCAACGGGTTCCTGGGCGGCTTGATCGTGTGGGGCGGCCTGACGCGTGCCTTTCCCAAGATCATCTTCCGGCGCATCGTCATCTGCCGTGACCAGCCGGCCCCGTTGGATGCCATCAATGCCTCGCTCGATGCCGGCCAGCCGGTGGTCGTGGAAGTCGACCGTTCCCCGGCTGCCGGTTTGCAGAATCACTGGGTGGTGCTGGTCTCACATGCCAGCAACGATTACCTGATGCTCGACCCGTGGCCGAATCCGGTCGATACTGCCCCGGTCTCCCTGGCCGGACGGTTCGGCGCAGGCCGTGCCCTGACCTCCGTCATCACTGCCGTGGTCTGGTACGAGTCACTGGATTCTTCCCCGTCTCCGGTCCCGTCGGGGGATGGACTGTACGTGCGCGTGCAGGCTTCCGTCACCGCTGGTTTGCGCCTGCGCTCCGGGCCGAACACGGCTGCCCTTGTCACGGCCACCGAGCCGCCCGGCGCCCTGCTGCGCTGCCTCGAGCCGGACTCGACGGCCCAGGCCAAGATCGGCGTGACCGGTCAATGGCTCAAAGTAAGCGACCCGGGCGGGCTGGAGGGATACGTGGCCGCCTGGTTCGTGGAGAAGGTGGGCAATACCACCCCTGCTCCGGAGCCGTCCCCCGCTCCTGCCCCTGAACCGGACCCGGTACCGGCCCCCTCCACACTGACCGTGATCGTTGCCAGTTCGGCCACCGCCGGGCTGCGCCTGCGCTCGGCTCCGAATACTACGGCCGACACCATCACGGTCCTCCCTGCCGGGACCTCCCTGGCTGTGCTGGAAGCCGAGACCCTGGCCCTGCCCAAGATCGGCCAGGCCAACCAGTGGCTGAATGTGCGTGAACCGGGTGGAAAGAGCGGCTACGTGTATGCCCAGTATGTGGTCTCCTTATCCTCGGTCACACCGGCACCCGTTTCTGCCTCCCTGACGGTGATTGTGGCGGGCGGGGCCAGCGCCGGGCTTAACCTGCGCGAAGCACCGAACACCATCTCCAAGGTTGTCAAAGTCCTCCCGTTGGGGACCGTATTGACCGTGCTGGAGGCCGAGGCCCAGGCTCTCCCCAAGATTGGCAAGAGTGGCCAGTGGTTGAATGTGCGGGAACCGGGCGGGGCGAGCGGTTACGTGGCGGCCTGGTTCGTACAGAAATAGTTTAGGCGTTTCCATCACCACGGAGTGGACCGGGTTCCCGGCGTGCTCGGTGGTGATGTGTTTAATCCCACTGTTTCAAAAGGACCTCTCATGAAATATCGCCGCATGCCCATCGAGATCGAATCGCCGGAGCAGTTCGGCTACGGCAACATCCGCTGCAACCTGACCGAGTCGTCGGTCACCGACATGCACATCGACGACCTGGACCTCGACCTGCGCGGCCTGGTACTGGCCTACACCGACCACCTCGGCAAACCCGGCCTGCGTGAACTGCTCGCCGCCGATGGACCCGGCCTCCGGTCCGGTGACGTGCTGGTAACCCAGTCTGCCGCGGCGGCGTTGTTCATTGTTTCCACCTCTCTGCTTGACGAGAAAAGCAGGATCGTGGTCATGCGCCCCAACTATGCCACCAACATCGAGACGCCGCGCGCCATCGGCTGCGGGGTGGACTTCCTCGACCTGCGTTTCGAGGATGGCTACCGCTTCGATATCGACCGGCTGGCGGCGCTGGTGCGGCCCGAGACCAAACTCATCAGCCTGACCACGCCCCACAACCCCACCGGCGTCACCCTCACGCAAGCGGACCTGGAAGCGGCCATTGCTTTGGCAGAGTCACGCGGCTGCACCTTGCTCGTGGACGAGACCTACCGCGAGATGAACTTCGCCGGTCCCACGCCGCTGGCAGCCAGTCTCAGCTCGCGTTGTATCAGCGTGGCGTCTCTGTCAAAATCCTACGGTCTGCCCGGTCTCCGCATCGGCTGGATCATCACGCGCGACCCGTCCCTGCAGGAGTTGTTCCTGGCGGCCAAGGAGCAGATCTTCATCTGCAACTCCATCGTGGACGAGGAGATCGCCTGCCGGGTGCTGGCGCAGAAGGCGCGCTTCCTGCCGCCCATCCTGACCCGCAACCGGGCGCGCTTCGAGACCGTCAAAGCCTGGATGGGACGCCAGACCCTCATAGACTGGGTGGAGCCGCGCGGCGGGGTGGTCTGTTTCCCTCGTATCCGCCCCGATAGCGGCGTGGACGTGGAAGCTTTCTATCAGATCCTGAACGGCAAATACAGCACCTTCACCGGACCCGGTCACTGGTTCGAGCAGGACCGGCGCTTCATGCGTGTCGGCTATGGCTGGCCCGCGGACGCGGAACTGGCCGAAGGGCTGGAGAATATCACCAGGGCGCTGGAAGAGGCGCAGGGAAAATGAACCGGCATCACGCATAATTCTGATTCAAGGATATAGCCAGCATGCTAATCTACTTCGGTCCCACTGGTTTTCTCATTGGCTTTCTTCTCCTCGGGATACTCCTGCCGATCCTGTGGAAACGGAAGCACAGTCTATCCCACCTCCTGTTCTTCTCGGTATTCTGGGTCTATCTCCTGTTCGTAATCCGGGTGGCCGTCTTCCCCATGGTGATCAATTTGGAGCCTGCGAATGCTGGCTTGCCCAGTATCAACCTGATCCCCTTCCATATCGAGTATTGTGCCCGCGAACTGCGTGCTTGCGTGATCGAAGTGGGCGGGAATATCCTGCTTACCGTCCCGTTTGGGTTCGGGATCAATTTCCTTTTGGAATCCAAACCCCGGCAGATTCTTTGGCTGGGGCTTGCTCTGGGCTTCGGGTTCGAGTTTTTGCAATGGGCCGTTTCTCTGGTGGGCAGGAGTGGTTTCCGCAGTGTCGATATCAACGATCTCCTGTTGAATGCTATTGGTGTATGGGTGGGATATGCCCTGTTCAGGGCGTTTGCCTGGCTGTATATCAGGGTTGCCCGGCATTTCGAAATCGAAGAAAAAAGATTTTTCGCGGATGTTTATAAGATCGCCATCCGGGCGCAGAACTCTTTGCGGAATTGATGCAGGGACGCAGATGGCAGCTTCCCTTACTCATCTGGTTGTCGGCGAGCGTGTTTTCAAACGGATTCCCCATTTCACACAGGCATTGCCGGTATATGGCTCTTTCCTCGCCGGCTGCATCCTGGTGGACGTGCACGCCTCCCACGATATCGACCGGCGCGTCACCCACTTCGTGGGCCGGGTCGAGGAGGACGGCGAAGCCGCCTACCGGGAAAGCTGTTCCAACTTCCTGGGTCAACTGGATTCCCTGCTTTTCCCTCCCTGGAAAGACCTGGTGGAAACGGATCGTGCCTTCGTGACCGGCTACCTGTGTCACCTGGCTGCCGACGAATGCTGGAAGGAACTCGGCTGGCAGTTGTTCCAACAGTTGGGCATCACCTCCTGGGCCGACTTCCCCATCCCTGGCGATGTTTCGCTGACGGCCTTCGACTTCCTCAGCCGCCAAACGATGACCGATTTCCACATGGCCTGTTCCGCCCTGCAAGCCGCCTCCATCCCGGATGTGTTCCGGCACGTGCCTGAAGGGATGTTCCGCCACCAGTGGGAGGTCATCCGGGAGTATGTCCGACATGGCGCCACGCCCGAATCGCATATCGAGATGCTCGTCCGCGCCGGGAAGCCGGAAGCGGAGATCGAAGGAGGAAGACGGCGGCACATCGACTCCTGGCAGGCCGGGCTGGATTTCGTCCACAAGACCGGCGGGGTGACCCCGTTCCTCGAGAACGCGGTCTGGCGGACGGTCGAAGTGCTCCCCGCCCTGTGGCTGGATGGCTGACAGGCATACCGGTCCGGGTTCGCAGCAATCCTGAATCCCTCGGTTGGCGTTTTGAAACGTCAAGTTAGCTTTTTAAATTGCCAGGTTGGCTTTTTGGATTCCCAGACTGGCATTTGGGGCCGCGGGGGTCATTGACGGTTCCATGACCAACTCATGCTATAATTTTTTGGGGAACATTCGGGTTTCTCAAAAGGTTACAGGAGGAGATATGTACGAACGGATGATGGACAAGACCGCGCAACCCACCGACACCGACATGACCGACTGGATCGGCCAGCCTCTTGCTGACGCGTGGACCGCCCTGCGACGCTTCCTGGTGGAGACCTACGCCATCACGCCCGTCTTCGACTCAGGCGGCAAGCGCTACGGCTGGAACGTACAGCACCGCGCCGGGAGCAAGCCGCTGTGCGA
>CAZRCR010000194.1:0-5033 GCA_964598615.1 uncultured Anaerolinea sp. | reverse complement strand
TATCCCCTGCCAAAGGATTGACGATGGAAACCCGCGAAAAGATTTCAGACGCCATTCGTGTGGCCCGCCTGTACTACTACCAGAACCTGACCACGGACGCCATCGCCCGCGAGATGAACGTCTCGCGCTCCACGGTTTCCCGCCTGCTGACGTTCGCCCGCCAGGAAGGGTTGGTCGATATCCGTATCAGCGACCCCGGTGAGCATCCCCAGAGGCTGGAGAAGAAGATCGCCGACGAATTCCACATCCAGCGCGCCCACGTGGTGCCGGTGCCGGAGATCGTCGGCGAAGCGGAATGGCTGGAACGCGTCGCCCAGTACACCGCCAGTTACATCAATACGCTCTTCGACTCGAACATGATTCTGGGCATTGCGTGGGGTACCACCATGAGCGCCATTTCCCGCCGCTTGGTGCAGAAGGCCACCCACCACACCCAGGTTGTGCAGTTGAACGGCGCAGGCAACACCCAGACGACCGGCATCGAGTATGCCAGCGAGATCATCATGCGCTTTGCCCAGAATTACCAGTCCAGCGCTCACCTCTTCCCGGTGCCTACTTTCTTCGACTATGCCGCCACAAAAAAAGCCCTCTGGGAAGAGGGCAGTATCAAACGCATCCTGGATTTGCAGAACCGGGCCGATCTGCTGCTCTACAGCATCGGGGCGGTCAACGCGGGTATCCCCAGTCACGTCTACAGCAGCGGCTACCTCGAAGAAAAGGATTACGCCGAACTGATGAAGGCGCACATCGCTGGTGACATCGCCACCGTCTTCTTCCGCGAGGACGGCACCTTCGATGGTATCCCGATGAATGAACGCACCAGCGGTCCCGGTCTGGAGCTTTTTCAGAGCAAGTATGGGGTATGCGTGGTCTCCGGGTTGGCCAAGATCAGGGGACTGGTGGCGGCCCTGCGGGGTGGCTTTATGAAAGAACTGATCCTCGACGAACCGACTGCCCGGCGTTTGGTGGACAATTACATCGGCTAGCTGGCCCAGTCCCTCGCCCCAGCCAGGAAAGCTTTCCCGGGCATGGGCTTTTTCCCCGCCGGTTGGACTTCCTCCAACACGAGCAGGCCATCGCTGGTGGCAATTGCCGGGCAGCCCTGGACCGTCAACCGGGTGCTGGGGGCGGTAGTTTTTTCATCGCTGACAGAGGCGCGCAGCACCTTGAGTGGCGCGCCGTTCCACTCGAGGTAAGCACCGGGCCAGGGATTCATGGCCCGCACGCGCCGTTCCAGTGCCACGGCGGGCTTACTGAAATCAAGCAGCCCGTCTTCTTTTTTGAGCATCGATACGTACGTGGCGCCGGCCTCGGGCTGCGGCTGCGGGACGAGTTCACCGCCCAGGTAGCGCGGCAGTGTTTCCATCAAGAGTTCTGCTCCCAATGTGGACATCTTCTCGAAAAGCGAGCCGCCGGTCTCATCTGCAGCAATAGGGATTGCCCGCTGGCTCAGGATAGGACCTGTATCCACACCGGGGTCCATCTTCATGATGGTGATCCCGGTCTCTTTGTCGCCGTCCAGGATGGCAGCCTGGATGGGTGCAGCGCCGCGTCCACGCGGCAGGAGCGACCCGTGCACGTTGACACAGCCGAAGGGCGGCAAGTCCAGCACGGGCGGGCGCAGGATCTGTCCGAAAGCGGCCACCACGATCACGTCCGGCGCCCAGGCCCGCAGTTGGTCCATGGCCTCGGGCTGGCGCAACTTCTCGGGCTGGATGAAGGGAATGCCGAGGCGAAGAGCCGCTTCTTTAACGGCGGGCGGTTTCAGGGTCCCGCCGCGCCCGGCCGGACGGTCTGGCTGGGTCACCACGCCGACAATGGAGTAGCGGGCAGCCAGAGCGTCCAGCGACGGGACAGCGAAGTCCGGCGAGCCCATAAAAACGATGCGATAGGATGTAGTCACGGACTGATTTTACTGCGATTTATCGGAGAAGAAAAAACTGATTCCAAGAAGGGTTAGTACTTAAGTGCCGACTATTCGGTTGCTTTTTGTCCAGATTGGATGTAAAATACCAAAAACTAATAAAGAAAACTCTCTGGAGGAAGAAATGACCGAACAACCTATCAATCCCGAAATCACCAGCGATGATAAACTGTGGGCTCTGCTGAGTTGGCTCTTCTGGCCGGTGGCCGTTGTCATGCTCCTGATGGACGATAAGAAGGCCCGCCCCTTTATCAAGTACAATGCTGTTCTGTCGCTGGCCTATGCTGTGCCGATGTACGTTCTGGGCACGATCACCGTGGGCTGTCTGCTTGCCGTCGGCGCTGTTTATGGCATCATCCTCGCCATCCAGGCTTACCAGGGCCAGTGGGTCAACGTACCCTTCCTGACCGATTTCTGCAAGAAGCAGGGTTGGATCTAACTCATCCGTTCGCCAATAAAAGAGTCTGCCGGATGGCAGACTCTTTTGTTTTAAACGCTGCGCGCAAAATAGCGTATACATTATGTGATAAACTCTGTCAAACCCTGCCTATGGAGGATACTATGGATTTCAATCGCGCGTTCCGCTATATTTTCGATGACAAGGACTGGCTCTCCAAGGTGGCCCTTGGCTTGCTAATCATGATGGTGCCCATCCTGAACTTTGCCTGGATCGGCTACCAGATTCAGGTCATCCGTAATGTGCGCAAGAACGAAGCAGTTCCCCTGCCCGCCTGGGGCGAGAATCTGGGCAAGTTTTTCATGGACGGTTTGATGGTCACCCTGGCCAATATCGTATATGCGCTGCCAATCATTCTGGTGGCTTGCCTGCCACTGGCGCTCATGTTGATCCCGGCCATGGCCAGCAACAACCAGGATCTGTTCAATGTATTGATGACTGGCAGTATGATCGTCTATTTTGCCTTTTTCTGCCTTTTGCTGGTTTATGGATTGGTACTTTCCTTCGTTACCCCGATGGTGCAGATATTGTATGCCCGCGAAGGGACGTTCGCTTCCTGCTTCAAACTACGCGAGATTTTCGGCACCATCACCCGGAACGCAGGCCCATTCTTCACGGTCTGGCTGGTGAATTTCGGAGTGAGTGCAGGCGTTGGCCTGGCTGCCGGACTGGTCGGCGGCATCATCGGCTGGATTCCCCTGTTGGGACAACTCTTGCTCTTTGTAGTCGGGCTTGCCGGACCAGCCTATGCAGTATATTTCTCTTCGCACACGTACGGGCAATTCATGGCCCAAATTTTCGGAGCCGAGGGCTAAGAAGGTTGGCAAATCTCTTTGAAACGTTTCGACGGCGGTTTCGTTATACAGAGTACAAAATAATATCGAAACCTGAAAGGAGATTTGAATATGCCTACTGAAAAGAAAACCACCCGTTCCAAGAAATCCGAGGAGACGATTGTGCCAGCCGCGCCGGTCGAACCCGAGGCCCCGGCCGAACCGGTTGTGGAGACCCCTGTTGTGCCTGCGCCCATCGTTCCGGTCGAACCGGTTGCCGCGGCTCCCGTCTCCGAGAAGCCCGGTCAGGTACAGGCAATTGCCATCATGACGTTGATCAATGGCATCCTGAACATTCTCATTGGGGCCGGGGCGACTCTGGCCATGATCCCGGGCGTTGTAACGATCTGCCTGACCATTTTCACCATCCTGCCGCTCGTACTGGGCATCTTCGAGGTCATTTATGCCGCAAAGCTGCTGGGCAATCAGCCAGCACAGCCATCGCAGGCGATCGCCATCCTGGAGATTTGCTGCATACTGATCGGGAACGTGGTTTCCCTGGTGGTCGGTATCCTGGCGCTGGTTTTCTACAGCGACCCGACAGTCCGGGCTTATTTTGCCAAGCTCAACGCGCAGGCGTAATCCTGAGTCTGTTCTGTGTTGGACAGGCCCCGCCATGGCGGGGCCTTTTCCTTGCAACCGCCCACCCATCCATACGTTATATGGATGTGTCATCATTTTCAATCAGGAGACAACCATGTCAGAGATACAGAATGCAACCGGGGAACCGGAAGCTTTGAAGCCGATCGTCCCCATCCCGCCCCAATCGATGGGAGCGGGCGATGAGCGGACCTGGGGCATGCTGGCGCATATCAGTGTTTTGCTCAACCTGGTCACAGGGTTTGCAGGGCCGATCGCGGCCTTTATCATCTACCTGGCCTACAAGGATCGCTCCCGCTTTGTGGCTTACCATGCACTGCAATCCGCTATCTTCCAGATGATCTGGTGGTATGGCGGAGGTATCTTGATCGGCGTAATGTGGTCTCTGGTTGGCATTCTATCAGCCCTGGTAGTCGGCCTTGTTCTGATCCCATTTGCCTTACTGGGAACGTTCCTCTTCGGGCTCCTCCCGCTCGGTGCAGTTGTATATGGCGTCATTGGTTCAATCCAGGTCAGCCAGGGACAAGATTTCAAATACTGGCTGATCGGCGACTGGGTACGAGGCACGCTTACGGGCAATTGAGCCCGGATTTTCGTCCGATTCGACCGGTGCGCCCTGCACCGGTTTTCTTTTTCGTAGTGTGTTTTTACTTGACTCTCCCCCACCTTGCTCGTACAATGAACCCCACTGAAAACCAAATGGCAGCAGGGAAGAGATTCCACGCAAATCGAAGCACGCTGCGAGGAACACCGAAGGGGCAAACCCGGAAAAGGCGAGGCCGGGTGAAACTCTCAGGTAAAAAGGACCCTGCGCCGTTTTCCTCTGGAAAGTCTCCCCGCGGAGACACCGACGGTGCAATCCCTGGCATTCTGCCGGGGAGAATCTCTCAGGTCAATCACAGAGGCGCGCGATGATGAATCGTGCGCCTTTTCATTTCGCCAAAATCCTATCCCTTGAGGAGCCTAAAATGAACATTCCCACCAATTTTAAATATACCAAGTCCGATGAATGGTTCGACCCCGCCACTGGCAAAGCCGGCCTGACCGATTTCGCCCAGGGTCAACTCTCCGATATCGTGTTCGTCGAAGTCGTTGTCGCCGCAGGAGACGCAGTGGAGCCAGGTAAAGCCATCGCGTCAGTCGAGTCGGTCAAGGCTGCAGCTGAGATCTATGCCCCGGTCAAGGGCACGGTTACCGCCATCAACGAAGACCTGGGCGG
>CAZRCR010000193.1:0-5036 GCA_964598615.1 uncultured Anaerolinea sp. | reverse complement strand
CGCTGGTTTAACGAGTTCGGCGCCTCTCGGCTCGCATTCCGGGACCAGCCTCTTCCGTCGAAGCCTGTCATCCCCATAAGGCAAGGCTGTCCTTGCGCCGCAGATTATAGCACAATCAAACATGATATACTTTGTCTGAAACTTCCGAAACCCGGTGGGGTTATGCATATCAAATCCTACCGGTAAGGTGAAATAAGTGCCGGAGAACGACGAACAAGATATCCTGAAGCGTGCAGCTCAGGGCGACCGCGATGCTTTTGGCGCTCTCTATGAACAATATGTGGAGCGCATCTTTAACTACGTATATTACCGTACCGGTAACGTGCACGATGCTGAAGATCTGACCGCCCGTGTTTTTTACCGCGCTCTGCACCACATTCAGAATTACACTGACCGCGGCGTCCCGTTTTCAGCCTGGCTCTACCGCATCGCGCACAACCTGATCGCCAACTGGCATCGCGACCGCAGCCGCCACCAGGAAATTCCGCTCTCTGATGCTCCTACGATCCACTACAAAGGCGATGCTCCTGAAGTGGCCCTTATGCACAATCAGGACCACGATGCCCTTCTCCACATCATCCGCCACCTGTCACCGGAACGCCAGCACCTTCTCATCTTGAAATTCGTCGAACACATGTCGAATGCCGAAATCGGCGCCATTATGAACCGCAGCGAAGGCGCGGTAAAGAGCCTCTACCATCGCACACTTTTATCGCTCAGAGATGAGTTGGAAGAGATCAGCCCTGAAGAAGAATAAACTGACAGACTCGTTCCCAAAACATTCAAGACCTGGTAACTGTCTGTCAAGAAGAAACAACCCGTTCATCAACGCAGAACAAAACCGGCACAAGGTCCGGTCTGTAACAGGAGATTGTAACCATGAAAACGGCACGTCAGATCGTCGCAGATTCCAAAGCCAAACTGGGTACGCTGGAAAGCAAATTGGCCGGCACGCTCAAACCGGTTGCCCCACGCCGCGAATTCGTAACCGGCCTTGGATCGCACATCAAGACTACTCGTCCCCCGGCCATCGTCGACCGACTGGCGGGGGTCAATTCCGCGCTCATCCTGATCGCGGGCTTGCTTTCACTGGGTGTACTCGTTGCTCTGGGAATGCGGGCTTTATTTGCCCTGTTCGGGAAGAAAACTCTCTCACGCGCTTAGAACAGGCTGGTTATCGCCATCGCCCCGGAAGGTAGGTACCTTCCGGGGCGCTTTTATTTGGTGGTAACTTCACATGCTTAACTTTCGTGCTAGTTCCTCGCTGGACGGCTCGACCAGCATCGAACCGTCTGGCCAGAGAATGGTAGGGACACTGCGAAACCCGCGATTGAGCGACTCAACCAGCCGCGCCGCGTCAACATCCCGGTCGACATCCACCCAACGATAAGGGACCTGCAGCCGGTCGAACACCGCACGCGCCCGGCGGCAATCACCGCACCACATGGTGCCATAAATGACGATCTCTTCGATACCGGCCATCAATGAAATTATATCGTATCACTTCACAATTGTTTGACAAAGCGGGCAACCAGATTATAATATGACTGGATTTATCATATTTTCCACATAGTGGAGTGTTTGTGTATGTCTCCCGAAAATGTCCCTGCCCCATCGACAGGCAATGATCTGGATCGCTTTTTAAACCCCGATAAACTGCGGGTTTTGATTGTGGATGATGATAAAGATTATGTGGACATGATGAAGTTGATCTTGCGCCAGGCTGATTACGATGTCAGCAGTGCATATGACTTCAACACAGCCATTCAGAAGTGCACCCAGATCAAGCCGGATGTGATTCTGCTCGACCTGATGATGCCGGATACGGATGGTTATAGCACCTTCGTGGAACTGCGCAAGATAAGCCCGGCACCGGTCATCTTGATCTCCGCCGCACCACGTGACGAAAATCTTGCCCGTGGCCTGGATATGGGGGCGGATGATTACATCTCCAAGCCCTTCCACAATCAGGAAGTGATTGCCCGCATCCAAAAGGTTCTGCGCCAACGCCAACCCGCCAACGAGGGACGAGAATTCCATTTCCCGGAAATTGACTTGCACATCGAGGTAGATACGCATGAGGTTATATTAGGAGGAAAATCCCTGCGTCTTTTGCCACGCGAATTTAACCTTCTGAGAATCCTGGCTGAACGTGCCCCCAAGAACGTACCGTACGCGGCCATTGTCGTACAGATGTGGGGAAGCGACACAGAAAAGACACGCGCACACCTGAAAACCATTGCCTTTTCCCTGCGCCGGAAACTTGAATCGGCCAGCAAGGGGAGGAATTTGCTTGTTAACAACCGCAGCATGGGTTACCAATTAGTTACCAAACTATCAGGTTAATGAATTAAGCAATGGGGGGCATATTTTCATTGACTCTCATTTCTTATTAAGATAATATTTATCTTAATTATCACAATAAGAAGGAGAGCACTGATGTTCACTTTGAAAAAACGTTTCAAGTTTCTAGGAAATCTGGCCTATATGTTTGGAGCGGCCCTGATAATCGCTTCCCTGTTGGTGAATGCCATCCCGCCGCGCTCTGCATCAGCCCATCATCCGGAATTATCCGGAAGTGTAGTCTGCCTTGCAGATGGCACCCAACGCGTTACCTGGACGATCAACAACTGGAGCGGAGCAACGCTCCCGATGAAGATCACCAGCATCAACCGCTCGATTGGAATTGCCGTCAACACGATGGTGCAGACTTCCGTACAAGGTCAGGAAATCTTTCCTGGTAACCAGGGCGGCACAGTCACATTGACCGTCTCTGGACAATGGGCAAATGGCGCAACCGGTACTCGCAGTGTTGATGTCAATCTCAAAAACAACTGTCCTACTCCGACTGCACCGCCTCCGACCGAGGTACCGAATTACCAATTGAACCTTTCCCATGTTAAGTGTGTGGATGGACACGTAGAGATTCATTTTGTGCTCCTCAACGTACCGGATGGGATCACACCCGGAACGCTCACTTACACGTACGGCAGCATTACCCCGGGCACCCATACGGGAAATGTCTGGCACTTTACAGACACTAAACCCAGTGGAACGTACAACATTACCAGTGCCAGTGTTACCGTTGGCGGTGTGACCGTATCCCTGCACAACCCCGGAGCATACGCGGGCACGTATCAGTGTGGAACGGAAACTCCCACCAAGACTCCAACCGAAACCGTTACTGAAACCCCCACAGAGACACCTACGGAAACTGTAACTGAGACCCCAACCGAGACTCCTACAGAGACCGTTACGGAAACTCCTACAGACACTCCCACGGAGACCGTGACCGAGACTCCCACTGAAACCGTTACGGAAACCCCAACAGAAACCCCTACGGAGACTGCAACCGAGACTCCTACGGAAACCGTCACCGAAACTCCAACTGAAACCCCCACGGAGACCCCATTCGAGGATCCCTTCTCTGTTCAGTTCTACTGCATGGGCTTTACAGTCACCAATCTTAACCCTTTCACTGCCACCTTCAATTACAGTGTGGAAGGCGGGCCCTCCGGTCAGGCAGTGGTTGATACCGGTGAATCCATCTCCATCGATCTGGATGTCAAACTGGCCGGCGCTCTGGTCACCATCGAATTCGAAGAGGAACCCGTCTTTGAAGGCACCCTGCCCACCGAATGTGTGGGCGAGACGCCCACCGAAACTCCCACTCCCACCGAACTGGTCAGCCTGCAAGTGGTCGGGATCTGCTTGGGTCCGAATGCTACATCCTTCGGCTGGCGCGTGAGCAATCCCAATGCCTTCCCTGTGGATTTCGAATGGCGCATCAATGGCAGCAATCTTGCTGGCCTGGGCACTGTGGGTGCCAATTCCACAGTCGATTTCAGCACGCCCAAATCTGATGGTTCCATCGTGATGGTATACGTTGGTGGCGACCTGCTCGACGAAGCCACTGGCATAGCCACCTGCCGCAGTACGGAAGAGACTCCCGACCCGACTCAGCCGCCCAGCGTGCTGATCCCGGTCACAGGTTCCTCCACAGTGCTGATCCCGGTCACAGGCATAGGCGATGACCTGGCCGGTATGCTCCCCGGCATCCTGCTGAACATCGGCCTGGCCTTCCTTGGCCTGGGCTTGGTTCTGCACGGCGCAGGGCGCCGCCAGGTTTCGTAGCACCTGGTACGATCTAAAACGTAACGAAAATCACCAGGTGCATCTGATATCGGATGCACCTGGTGCTGTCGGAGGGAACACCATGTTCAAGAAAATCAATTGGATGGCCTGGCTGGGGACAGCAATCATCCTGTTTGGGGTGGTCAATTTCGCCATTTCTTACCGGAAGAATGCAGCGACCCCATTCGATATTGCAGATTCAGAAACCGATACCGAGAAGTTCATTCCCATCATTCTTCCTGCACAGGATACAAACGGCACCGATCCCGCAGCAATGGCCCCCACAATGGAAACCAACCTGCAAACAGTTCAGGCACCATCGGCAGAGATCGATGGACGTGTTCCTGACCGTCTCGTCATCCCGGCCATATTTCTCGACGCTCCCATTATCCCTGTCCATTACAAGGACATCGAATCGGGCGGCGAGACCTATCACCAGTGGCGCGTCCCGGCAGAATTTGCAGTAGGCTGGCAGGATGAATCAGCCCTACTGGGATTGCCGGGAAATACAGTTTTGAACGGCCACCATAATGCCTACGGGATGGTTTTCAAAGATCTGGTGGAATTGAAGATCGGCGATGTAATCGAAGTGTATTCCGGGGATTGGGTATATTCTTACAAAGTCGCGGCCAAAATGCTCCTGCCCGAACGCGGTCAACCGCTGGAAGTGCGCCAGGAAAATGCCCGCTGGATCCAAGCCTCCAATGACGAACGGCTGACATTGGTCACCTGCTGGCCTGCTGACAGCAATACACACCGGGTCATTATCGTGGCACTCCCGGACGGCAAGACCTTCAACCCTCCTGTAAACGAAAGCAATGGAAATTAAAAATTCACGGGCAGTTCGTTGGAACTGCCCGTTTTTATTTTACTGAAGTGGTTGTATCCCGCCAGAAGGCGTA
>CAZRCR010000192.1:0-5058 GCA_964598615.1 uncultured Anaerolinea sp. | reverse complement strand
CCCTAACGGGCAGCCAACCTGACACCTGTCACCACGCATCGGACAGCATCATCAAAGTAGGCTGCAACTCCCGCAGCATCTGAATCCTTCGCTGTCTCAATTCATACGAAAATGAACTACCCCGCCGCAAGCGGACGGGGTAGTTCATTAAAATTGGCATTGACAAGATCGGCCTCCATAAAATTTACCGCATTAAGACTGGCACCCCAAAGGTTGGCATCCTTAAGTACGGCGCCGCTAAGATTCGCAGCCATAAGATTGGCTTCCATGAAAAATGCGCCTGTGAGGTCCGATCTGTTTAGGTCTGCTCCCCAGAGTTTTGCCCTATTTAGATTGGCGCCTCTAAAAGACACTCTCCAAAGATCGGCTCGTCGTAAATCAATCCCTGCTAACTCCATTCCATCAAGATCAGCATGCGACAAGTCGATTTCTATATCAGGATTCTCCTCCCGCCACCGATTCCACTTCTCACCGCCGCTCTTCAAAATCTCAAGTTGACGTGCATCTGCCATCGCCTATTCTCCTCGAATCAACCATTCGGCTACGGCAACCAGATCATAACCAACGCCAGTATTCCCAGGATGAAATTGGCCGTGATTTGATTCGCTCTAAAATACCTGCGAAAAGTTCCTAAATTATGGGTCCCCCATTTCTTCCAGTCGCTTGGAAATAATGGGGTATTTCCTTCTGTATCAAATGAACCATCTTCGTAACAATGCAATAACTCATTGATGTGGACAATCACTTTGGCATTTTTATAAGAGCGCTTGCGTTCCTTGTTCTGCCAATTTGCCGAGTAAAAAACCAGGAATACTACAACGATTGAAACGATCACCTTTCCCCAAATTCCATACGTACTCCAAACGATTTTCTGGTTTTGGCCTGTGATCAATAATGCACCAATTAAAGCTATCAAGAGACCGTTAGCCCAGGTAAAAATTTTGAACTCACGCTCCCGGTGTAAATTCACTTCCTGCCATTGTTGCTCCTGGAAATACTTGAGAAGGTCAATTCGTTCTTCATCCGTATATTTCTTAACCATATGCGCTCCTATCATGCGACCGGACACAATCGATCAGGCTTGTTCAAGTTTTCTCACATCGCGTGCCAAATGCAGGCGTTTTTTGGAAAATATGGTCTTGAATGCCCTGATAATCTCGATCACAACCCAAAAAACAACAGCGACTCCAAAGATCCCGAAGATTATTCTGAAAGCCATATCACTCGCGCCTGGGTCAGAAATCATGAGGCGAAGGATAAAAGCATATAGCAACGCCACAACACCGCTCCCCAGCACGCCCGCCAACACTTTTACCCAGCGGATCGCACCACACGTATAACAATACCGGTCTCCTGCGTCAAACCGCTTCCCGCACTTCCGGCAGCGGACAAATCCCGGGGCATCACGAAAAAAGTCTGTATCTTTGTTGCACTTCGGACAACGATTTTCATTTTTCTTGAATTCCGTTTCCGATCCCACGTAGCCGCAGTAATTGCATTTCACTCCCAGGAGCATGACCCCGCAATTGGGACATTTGCTCATGGGTTCAGGCAGGGATGCGCCGCAATGCGAACATTTATACATGGTTTTCTCCTCGATGCTCGTTTTGTTGTTATGTATTTTACAATAAAGCCCCGTTTTTCATCCGAAAATCCCGCTGAAAATAGGGGGCAATTGCGCTGAACACCGACAATGCTCTTGATGGAAAATACATAGAAAGAGCATTATTCCTTATGCCAAATTACTTTAATTTCATCTTGCTGACCATCTCTCGAACAGACTCCATCCATAAATACAAGTTCAACCTCTGCATCAGGAAAGAGAAAAACGCTGTAATTGTTATGGCGGCGCAAATGACCGCAACAACGATGACGGCTTTCCAGCCCGCAATGCCATAGATCCAGAAGGACAAGGCGATTCCAAATGGCGGGGTGGTGATGACAGTTGACCGAAAAACCCTTAACAGGCTCTCGTTATATTCCGTTCGGTTAATGATTTGATCGGAACCTAATTGATAGATCAACGCTGACTTATATGATAATTCCTTTACGGTTTCATCGGATACTTTCTTTCGACGCGTTACCCAATTCAATAAGGGTTTCACGAAATACATGCTAAGCATTTGTGCAAGCCGGTGCGTGAGAGAACCCAGCAGGTAAATAATCAATGTTGAAACGAAAATGATCAGGGTGGAATAATCCTTCAACTGCGTCAGGCCACTTGCATCGTGGACATTAAAAATCGCCAGAACAGCGAAAATGATCGTCAGGTAAGGGAGCAACCCGATCAAAATAAATTCCGCAACCAAAGTAGTGGTATTCACGCCTTGCTACCTCCATGTATAAATATCATTGTTGCTCCCTTCGTTGAAGATTTGATGATTATCATTCTTTATAGAACAGATCCAGCCCCTCAACCAGTTTGGCAAACTTCCTCGTGAACTCGGCATCATCTTTCCAGTTCGAGAAATCGAGGATGTTGTATTCCATGATCTGCTCTCGTAGCCGCGCCGGCCACGAACAACTCTTCCAGCTATCATCCAACGCGACCGGACATAGTACATCCCGCTTGAGTTCCTTTTCGAGATCACGCGCCGAGCGCGCCTCGTGCTCAACCCAATCGCTTTGAACCGAATTCTCCGAGAGCACCAGCAGAACTGTGGGATTCTGGCGCATGGCGCGGTCGACCACTTTTTCGAGCCGACCCGATGTGGCATTGTGAATATCGCGCCAGAAGCGGATACCTTTTTTGTCGAGATTCTTTTCGATCGCGTCCACAAAAGAGCAGTCTTTATGGCTGTACGAGATGAACAAGGGATTGATTTGAACTGCCTGATCGACCCGTAAATCATGCACACGATAAAGAATGTCGTCGATTTCTTTGCTGGATAATCCTGGTTGATATAACTTTGCCGACTCAATTTCCCAATCGCTCAGGCCGCAACCACGCAAGAACACTACTGGAATATTACCTAAGGATCTTCCAAGTGTCTTGTTATCAACAATCGATCCATAATGATGTTTCACATTCCCGATTCCATCCACTTCTCTTAGGTCAGTATTTCCAAAAATTGTACCGCCAATAATTGCATCAGTAAAATCGCTGCCAAGAAGTATAGAATCATTAAATATTGCACCGGTAAGATTTGCCCTTAGGATTGCTTTCCGAAGGTTTGCTTCATAAAAAACGCTCCCCCTAAGATCCGATTGATAAAAATTGGTTGCACGATTATCAGTTCTAGTAAAATGAGCTCCTTGTAAATTGGAGTCTTGAATATTAGCCCCACCAATGCTCGTTCTTACAAATTGTGCATTCTCCAAATCAACACTTAATAAATTGGCTCGCACGAGCGTGGTATCTGCGAAAAAACATCCCCCAAGATTGGCTTGACTTAGATTAATTCCATCAAGATTGACTCCGCTGAGGTCTGTATTTCTTAAATCTATACTCGCAGCAGGATTCTTCTCTCTCCACTCATTCCACGCGCCAACTCCTAATTTCAATATTTCCAACAGATCACTCGTTGCCATTTTGCCGATCCTGCATTGCTATATATCTGATGACTTCTGTGTTCAAGGTAAGCTCCTTTGATTAGTCATCGCCCATCGTCATTCCTTATAGAACAAATCCAGCCCATCGACCAACTTCGCGAACTTCTTTGTGAACTCCGCATCATCCTTCCAGTTCGAGAAATCGAGGATGTTGTATTCCATGATCTGCTCTCTCAACCTAGCTGGCCAACTACAATTCTTCCAAGAATCATCCAACGCGACCGGGCACAGCACATCCCGCTTGAGTTCCTTTTCGAGATCACGCGCCGAGCGCGCCTCGTGCTCGACCCAATCACTCTGGACCGAGTTCTCCGAAAGCACCAGCAGCACGGTGGGATTCTGGCGCATGGCACGGTCAACCACCCTTTCGAGCCGCCCGGCTGTAGCGTTATGAATGTCACGCCAGAAGCGAATGCCTTTTTCGTTTAGATGATTTTCCATTGCATCTACAAAGATGCTGTCTTTATGGCTGTAGGAGATGAATAGCGGGTTGATCTGGATTGCCTGAGTTGCTCGCAGATCATGCATTTTATACAAGATGTCGTCAATTTCTTTTGAAGATAATTCAGGGTTATACAACTTTGCTGCTTCGATTTCCCAGTCGCTCAAACCACAACCGCGGAGAAAGGCAGATGATATTTTTCCTTTGGAAATGTGAAGTGTTTCCGAACTGATATGAGACGGAAATTCATGAATTACTTTTTCAAGGCCATTCGTTTTGCTAAAGTCAACACTTCCAAAAATCGTGCGAGCAAGCTTTGCTCCACTGAGGTTTGTGTTATTGAGATTGGCTTCGCAAAAATTTACCCTGGAGAGATTTACATTTTCAAGATTTGCCCCCGCAAGATTGGCCGCCAAGAGGTCGGCGCCAAAGAGGTCTGCAGAAGCGAGATTAGCTCCAGAAAGATTAGCGCCCCTGAGATTGACATCTCTCAGATCGGCCTCTGAAAGATCGGTTTCGCTTAGATCAGCGAAAAAGAGATATGCAAGCGCGAGACTAGACTTGTGAAGATTGGTTTTACTAAGATCAATATTGACATCAATGCCTCTCTCCATGTCGGATTTAAAATCTTTCATCACCCAATAATTCCATTCGCTAACACCAGCCATCAATCTCTTGACTTGCTCAGCATCTGCCATCGTTTATCTCCTCAAATCGTCCATCGTCCACCGTTCATGGTCCGCCGTCTACTCCGGCATCTCGTGGACAATCTCCATCGATACCCTTGGTGAGAAGCACACGTGCTATTTACAATTGACGACAATATCAACTGTGGCGACAGCATCACCTGTTACTTCGAAAGGTTCGTATGAATTTTCTACGACGATCAAGTTGTTGGCCATCGTGGATTCGTAGAAAATGAAACCGGGTGTCTCGACTGTGCAATCTGCCGATGCACTGGTGACGTATACAAGCAGGCTGTATGACCCGGCTTTAATCTCCTCAAAGGATTTCAAGCCGGTGAACGAGGTGACGCTGAAAACCAGGATCAAGAGAGCGTTTGA
>CAZRCR010000191.1:0-5103 GCA_964598615.1 uncultured Anaerolinea sp. | reverse complement strand
CTTCCGCCCGGCAGAACTGATCGAAAATGTTCATGGTGTAATGGATAAAATCGCCGCCGATAAAGGTCTATCGTTGACCAGCGAACTGGATGCGTCACTACCGGAATATATCAACGGCGATGCCCCCCGTCTCCAACAAGTACTCATCAACCTAATCAATAACGCCATCAAATTCACCGAGAAAGGTTCCATCCACATGCGCGTCCTGCGTTCCGATAAAAAACGCTGGGCCATTGAAGTGCTCGATACCGGCATTGGCATTCCCGATGATGAACTTCCCACCATTTTCGAAGCCTTCCGGCAGGTGGATAGCACAGCCACTCGCAAACACGGCGGTTTTGGGCTTGGCCTGACCATCGTCAAACAACTCGCCGAACTGATGGGCGGCGAAATAAAAGTAACCAGTAAAATAAACGTAGGTAGTATCTTCACCGTTACACTGCCTTTGATCCCTGCAAAGAGGAGAGCAAAATGAGTGAACTAGCCCTTGTCATTGAAGACGACGAAGACCTCGCCACGATTTTCTCAGAAGCGCTTTCCACTGCCGATTACCAGGTGGAAACGATCCAAAATGGATTGTTGGCCCAGAATCGACTAATGGAACTGGAACCGCATCTCGTTATTTTGGATATGCATCTTCCAGGGGTTTCGGGCGCGGACCTGTTGACTCAGATCCGTTCCGATAAGCGTCTCTCACATACTGTGGTAGTCATCGCCACAGCTGACGCGCGCATGGGGGAAGCCCTGACCGATACGGCTGACTTTGTTCTGATTAAGCCCATCACTTTCACCCAATTGCGCGACTTGACCACCCGGCTGCACCGGTTGTAAGAATTGCCTGACCGACTTCCTATTCCAGCGCTGCGCGCTGGAATTTGGATTTATTTCTTCGCACAGGCATCAACCATCGAAATAAATGCCTAAAAACGCCTCCCTCGAGGTGTTTTTAGTTTGTGGGACGAAAGGGGCAAATGGTACAATACCTCAGGTCATATCCTTTATGAGCGATCAGCAACTCCCACGCAAACCAACCATCGGCTTCATATCCACCTGGCCGATCTACCAGGGCACCACGATCGACCGTTACGCCCATTCCCTGATCCAGGGCATTGGCGCTGCGGCCCACGAACGCGGTTGTAACCTGTTGCTGGGCTGCGGTTTCAGCGCCACCGGCAACAGTCCGCAAAAACGCAGTTTTTGGCCCATCCCCAACCCCGGCATGGATTTCGTTCCGGTTGGACCGTGGAATACCGATGGGTTGATCATCGTTCCTGATGAATTATCCCAGGAACAAGCGCAATACGTCCGTGACTTGCTTGCCTCCGGCTTCCCGGTCATCTTTACCAGTCCGGAGGGACCCGGGCCCGTGGTTACTGTGGACAACACGATGGGCATTCGGCAGGCATTCCAGCATCTTCTGGACCACGGACACCGCCAGATTGCATTTATTGCCGGCCACTCCGGATTCGATGGGGATAGTGAAGAGCGCCTGCGAGCATATCGCAGCCTCCTGGCCGAAAATGGGCTGCCGGAAATCCCCGGACTGATCGCTTACGGCGAACATCGCAAGGAAGATGGCGCAAAAGCAATGCGGCAGATCCTGAATTCCGGCTCCCCTTTCACCGCCTTGATCGCCAGCAATGACCTGTCATGTCTGGGAGCCATCGAATGCCTTCACGAGGCCAGTCTCCGCATCCCCGAAGATGTGGCCGTCATCGGCTTCGATGATATTCTCGATGCCCGTTCCCTCTCCCCCTCGCTGACAACGATCCGTCATCCCACTTTCTCTCTGGGGTATCAGGCAGTCACCACCCTGCTTGAGTATATAGAAAAACAGCACATCGACCCCGCCCGCGTAGTTGTGCCGCCAAGGCTGATCGTTCGCCAATCCTGCGGATGCCGGCCTGCTGCGACCAATATCCCCTTCGGCCCCGCGCCAATCCCAGAGCCACAGACCGGCTACCGAATATCGGACCTGGCACAATCCATGGCAGAAGCAGCGTTGATCGAGGCGCGCAACAGTTTGGTCGAAGACCTGAAAGAGCAGTGCGACCATTTTCTGAAAGCTTTCATTGGCAGCCTGAAAAGCCAGGATACCGGCATCCTCTCCCAGGAGACCGAACGCATCCTGGCCTGGACAGAGGAACACGGGGAAGATGCACACCTGTGGCAGGCAGGCACGGCAGTTCTCTACCAAAAGATGAACTACCTGCTCGGCCACGTTCCCGAGGCCAACCAGGTTTTTGCTACCGGCCTGCTCGACCGCGCCCGTCTGGAGATCAGCGACCGGATCCAGCGCCAGACTACACGGTCCATGCTCGAAAAGATGGACATGACCTCGCAACTGGGTCTGATGACAGCAGAACTGTTGACCGCCCTGAACATTAACGAAAGCGCGTCGATCCTCGATAGGCATCTCTCCAAAGTCGGCATCCAGAATGTATTGGTAGCCCTGTACGAACCCCAGGGTGATGACCGGGTGGCACAAGCCAAAGTTCTGCTCAGCGCCGGATTGCCATCCGAAAACGAAGGGCGGCAATTCGAATCCCGGAAATTCCCCATCCCCGGCCTCTATCCTGCCAACGAAGCTTTGCAGTTGATCATCCTCCCCCTCGATCTGGATGGCGAAACCACCGGCTTTGCAGCATTTAACGCCCCCAACCCCGAACTTTGTGCAGCCATCGTACATAACCTGATCGCATCGCTACGCATCAGCCGTTTGTATAAGGAAGCCCTGGATGGACGTCAAATGGCAGAGGAAGCCGCTTTGCTCAAAAACCGCTTCCTCTCCATGGTCAGCCATGAACTCCGGACACCGCTCAGCCTCATCGTCGGTTTGAGCGATATGGTCCTGCGCGAAGAGCACAACACCCCTGCCCTTTCCAAGACCATTACCAGAGATATCGAACAGATCAACCTCAGCGCCCAACACCTTGGCCGCCTGATTGGAGACGTACTTGACCTGGCAAGCAGCGATGCCGGTCAATTGCGTTTGATCCGCCAGCCAGTGACATCTTCGAAGTGCTGCGCGTGGTGGCAAACACCGGCGAACAGATTGCCCAGGCACGTGGGCTGGGCTGGCATGCCAACCTTCCCTCCGGCAACGGCCCCTGGGTTTTGGGTGACCGCACCCGCCTGCGCCAAATCGCGTTGAACCTGATCAGCAACGCGGTCAAGTTCACCGAAAAAGGGGATGTTACCTTCCTTGTGGAATGTGACGACCAGCAGGTCACTGTTTCGGTCAGCGATATGGGCATTGGTATTCCTCCATCGGAACAGGAACTGATCTTCGAGGAGTTCCATCGCTCCGAACGCTCCGTACAGGGCGGCTACGGCGGCCTGGGCCTGGGCCTGGCTGTCTGCAAACAACTTGTGCATTTACACGACGGAACGATCGGGGTCCAATCTCCGCTGAAAGATGGGACCGGCTCCCGGTTCTACTTCACCTTGCCGGTAATCTCCAACCTCGCCAGCACACCGGACCTCGAACCGGCCGCGAAATCCCCGGCACAGACAGTGGTGCTGCTGGCCGAGCAATCGGAAACGAATGATTGGCTCGAAAGTTACCTCCGGGAGCGAGGCTTCGATATTCAAGTTATGCAGATCGACCAGGGATTTGACCAATTCGCGACCTTCTTCCAGCCGCAGCCAGCCGCGGTGGTTATGGGATATAGCCTGGCTGCACGACAGGGCTGGGAGATCATCAGCTTGCTCCGCCGCCAGGCAACCACCGAAAATATCCCCGTACTGGTCTACACATTGGACAAGGAACGGAATCAGGGGGAACTGCTCGAACTGAATTACATGCTCAAACCCCTCCAACCCGAGCAGTTGACCAACGAACTTTCCCGCCACGGACTGGGCAGCCAACGAACCGTCCTGATCGTGGACGACAACCCGGAGATCCTGGCGGTCCACACGCGCATTGTTGAACATGCCGGCTATCGGGCCATGCAGGCCCACAACGGGCAGCAGGCACTCGATCTGCTGGCCAAATCCCGCCCCGACCTGATCCTGCTCGACCTGCTCATGCCGGAAATGGACGGTTTCCAGATGCTGGAGACCATGCGCACACAGGAAGAGCTGCGTAACATTCCAGTGATCGTCATCACCGGCCAGGTGCTGACCGACACAGATATCGAACGGCTCAACCGCAGTGTAGCCACCATCTTGAGCAAAGGCATCTTCAGCGCAGATGAGACCCTGGCCCGCATCGAAGCCGTGCTCGACCGGCAAGGACGGCTCGGTAACACGCCACAACGCCAGGTTCGTAAGGCATTGGCATACATCCATGCTCATTTCGTGGAACCGATCAGCCGGGAGGACATTGCCCGGCATATCTGTGTCAGCCCGGATTACCTGACCGACTGCTTCCGCCAGGAGATGGGTGTCACGCCAATGATCTACCTCACCCGTTACCGGGTCCAGCAAGCACAGGTTCTGCTGGATACAACGGATGCCAGCATCACTCAGGTCGCCTTTGATGCAGGGTTCTCGGATGTGTCCCACTTCTCCCGCACGTTCAAACGGGAAGTGGGGGTCTCGCCTCATGCCTACCGGCGCGGTCAAAAACCGGTCCCAGCAGACAAAAAATAGCAACCAAATATCCCCAACCTCGAACCAGACTCCCGGGAACTTCCCCGGGAGTTCTTTTTTCCCGCTCCCATACAAAAATAAACCGCTGGCAGACAAGAATTGAATTTTCTGTCTCCCTATAATGAGTTCGGAGATTTTACCGATGGAGAGTCAGAACCAGCCCTATATCCTGATGGTCGGAAACGATTCATCCATCGCATATCTGTTGGAACGCTATGCCCAGCAGAGCGGACATGGCACCAGGCAGCTTCGCCACATCGATGATGGTATTGCTCCCGAAGAGATGGGCCCGCAGGCGATCTTTTGTTTATCCCTCGAGGCACTCGAGGCATTCCAATCCTGCCGGGCATCTTTTGCAGACATCCCTGTCGTTGTCTGTTCGTCTGTTGCCGACGACGTACGGGCCAACGAACTCGGTGCGGATTATCTTTTTTTGCACCCCATTACCTATGATTATTTTCTAAGTGTCTTGGAAGGAGGCAAGAAGCAATTTCGATAAATACGATT
>CAZRCR010000190.1:0-5103 GCA_964598615.1 uncultured Anaerolinea sp. | reverse complement strand
CGAGGGTTCGCTGCGCAGACTGACGATGGACAGCGGCCCCTGCCCGTCGATAGAGAGCACCAGGCGGTTGTTGGTCACAACAGCGCTCGCCCAAGAAGAACTGGAAGTATTCCACAATTCCGGTTCATCAAAGGTGTCTTCAAACAGCAGTTCCCCGCGACCGGGGGCGCCCTCCGGGGTGGGGAAAGGTGTGGGAGAAGGCAGGCCGGTGGGCGTCTCGGTGGCCGGGAACCAGACGATGGTGGATGTAGGCGTCTCGCTGGGAGAGGGTGTGTAGGTCGGGAGGACAATGACACCCCCCGAGCAGGAAACGAGAGCCAGAGTGGCAGCAAGCAGGATCAAGGTCCAAGTACGAAAACGGGGAATCAGCATGTGAGTTTAGTCGTTAAACAGGATGGCAAAAGTCCAAGCCCAAGCCAGACGGGGTGTTGTACAATACCAGTACAAGATATTTCTCATTCTAGCATAAAGGAGAAATTTATGAGTCAAAAAACCGTCCTGGTGACCGGGGCCTGTGGGGAGATCGGGCAGGCGTTGGTGCAGGGATTGTCGAAGCAGGGTTACCGCATCGTCACCACCGACCTGATGCCGCTCCCGGAAGCGATCAAGTCGCTCTCCGCCGAGCACCTGCAGGGGGACATGGTCTACCGCGTAAAGCAATTCTACGACTACGATTTCGATATCATCTTCCACCTGGCAGCATCTCTCTCCTCGAAGGCCGAGATCGCCACCGAGGAAGCCCACCGCATCAACGTGGAAGGGACAATGCAGCTGCTCCTGCT
The DNA here is from genome assembly GCA_964598615.1 of uncultured Anaerolinea sp. Taxonomy (GTDB): domain Bacteria; phylum Chloroflexota; class Anaerolineae; order Anaerolineales; family Villigracilaceae; genus UBA877. The sequence goes on along the minus strand of CAZRCR010000190.1, from coordinate 4,321 downwards.
GGCGGCGTATAAGTCCGAGAAGTACGGCAAGGCGGTCAAGTTCCTGTTCCCCAGTTCCATTGCCGCCTATGGCTTCGCCAATCTTGAAGCGAAGCGCCGCGCCGGTCGGGTGAAGGAAGACGATTTCAACACGCCCCACACCATGTATGGCTGCAACAAGCTCTATTGCGAAAAACTGGGTCTGTATTACAGCCAGTTCCACGGGCAGAAGCACCTCGACCCGCAGCCGCCGCAAATGCTGGATTTCCGCGCCATCCGCTTCCCCGGCCTGATCAGCGCCTTCACCGTCCCTTCAGGCGGCACGAGCGATTACGGACCCGAAATGCTGCACCACGCCGCGCAAGGAATTCCCTACGCCTGCTTCGTGCGCGAAGACACCAAAATTTCCTTCATGGCCATGCCCGATGCCATCAAGTCCATCCTGATGTTGATGGACGCGCCGCGCGAGAACCTGACCCGCACCGTCTACAACATCGATGCCTTCAGCATGACCGCCGCCGAGTTCCGCCAGCGGGCACAGGCGGCCTTCCCGAACGCCCAGATCACCTTCGAGCCGAGCGCACGCCGCCAGGGCATCGTGGACTCCTGGCCCGAGGATGTGGATGACACCCAGGTCCGCAAGGACTGGGGCTGGAAGCCCGATTACGATATCGACCGTTTCTTCGACGAATATTTCCTGCCCGAGATCCGCAAGCGCTACAAGACGCCCAACCGGACAACGAAGGAATAAGAAATACAAAAAACAAGATTCAAAAAAGAGGCCACTTCAGCGCTGAAGTGGCCTCTTTTGTTTTTAGTTTTAGTTTTTGTTTTTTATCCGTTACTTATTACCTGACTTCTCTCAGGTCCCACCGACACCAGGCGGATCGGGACCCCGGCCAGGGCTGCCAGCCGCCCGAGGTAGTTCTTCGCCGCTGGAGGCAGTGCCTGCCATTCGCGCACACCTGACAGGTCTTCCTTCCAGCCAGGGAGTTCCTCGTAGACCGGTTCATAGGGTGCCAGGTCGGAAGGACCAAAGGGCAGATCATCGTACAGTTTCCCGTCCCGGCGGTAGGCAGTGCAGATGCGCAGGGCTTCCAGGCCGGAAAAGATGTCCAGCTTGGTGACCGCCAGTTCGCTGATGCCGTTGATGCGCACAGCGTAGCGCAACAGCACGCCGTCCAGCCAGCCCACGCGGCGCGGGCGGCCGGTGGTGGTACCGTACTCGTCCCACGGATTGGCGCCGGTGCCGCGCAGGCGCAGGGCAAGATCACCCTCCACCTCGGTCGGGAAGGGACCCGAGCCGACGCGCGTCTGGAAAGCCTTGACCACGCCGATGATACGCGCATCCCGCGCCCGATCCAGCCCCAGCCCGAGGCCGGTCAATGCGCCGGGAGCAGTAGTACTGGATGAGGTCACGAACGGATAGGTCCCGTAGTCGATGTCGAGCAGGGTGCCCTGCGCACCTTCCGCCAGGACGGTCGCCCCGGTCTTCAGGGCCGCATCCAGTTCGAGGGACGTGTCGGCAATGTAGGGTTTGATGCGCTGGACGTATCCGGCAAAGTCATCAAGGATTGGTTTAACCAGCAGCGGCTTGGACCCCAGCGAAGAAAGAGTAAAGTTGATGGTATCGAGATGGTCGCCGAGTTTTTCGATGAAATCGGGAGAGAGCATGTCTGCCAGGCGCAAGCCGCGGCGGGTGGCCTTGTCAGTGTAGGCAGGGCCGATACCGCGCCCGGTGGTGCCGATATTGTCCTTGCCGCGCGCCGCTTCGAGAGCCTTGTCGAGCGCCTGGTGGGCAGGCGTGATGAGATGGGCAGCATACGAGATGCGCAACCGCTGCGGCGATACATCCACGCCCAGACCCGAGAGCATGTCCATCTCTTCGAGCAGGGTGTGGGGATTGATGACCATACCATTCCCCAGGATGGCAATCACCTGCGGGTGGATGATCCCCGATGGGATGAGATGCAGCTTGTAGATATGTTCGCCGACCGTAACGGTGTGACCGGCATTGTCACCTCCGTTGAAGCGGGCGGTATACGCGGCGCGGGCCGCGTACCAATCCACAATGCGGCCTTTGCCCTCGTCCCCCCATTGTGCCCCAATAATAACTTGTATGGACATGGTTCCTCCTCCAAATGAGCGAGGGGATTATATCACCCCAAGAATGATATAATCTTTTCAGGTGAACCGAATGAAATTGAAACCCCTTTACCCGCTCATTCTCATCTTTGCCGGTCTCCTGATGCTCATCGCCCAGGTCCCGGCCACTGCCGCACCACTTCCGCAGACCGCCGTGGCATCCCCCACTCCCCTTCCCGATGGACGCATCATCTACTTCGTCCAAGCCGGGGACACCTGCACGAGCATCGCCGACCGCTTCGGCGTGACGGAAACCTACCTGCGCACGACCAACGTGCTGGACGAAAACTGTTCCCTGCGGGAAGGCCAGCAACTCCTGCTCGGCATCGGTGGACCGGCCTCCGCGTCCCCCACTCCCAATGCGGCTGCGGTCACTCCGACCGTCGAACCTACCCCAACCATTAGCGAAGGCGGTTCCGCCATCCTGTGCGTGTTGATGTACGATGACGTCAACGGCGATGCCCTGCGGCAGGAAACGGAATTCGGCGTGGCAAACGGGGCCATCAGTGTGACTTCCAGCGACGGACTCTACTCGCAAACCCAGAGCACCGTCTTTGCCATCGACCCTGATACCGAGGACGCGGCCCGCACCTGTTTCGAGAACATGCAACCGGGCGATTACACCATCAGTGCAGCCATCCCCGATGGATATAACGCCACCACCGGGCTGAGCTTTTCACTTGCCATCATCCCCGGTGACACTATCTATTTGGACTTTGGAGCACAATCCCAGGCCGCTGCCGAGGCCCAGAACCCAACCAAAAAGCCATCCCCGTTGCTGGGGATTCTGGGAGCGCTGTTCCTGTTGGGCGGGATCGGGCTGGGGGTCTATACCTGGCGGATTTTGCGGAAGAAGTAAGAAAAGCGATCTAAACTCAAGAAACAAAAGACAAAAAACACGAGGCTGTCTTCTGACAACCTCGTGTTTCATTTTTTCTTTACTCTACCCCAGTGTGAACCTCGCCCGTTTCCCGGCAATCAGGTGCAGGTGCAAATGGAACACGGACTGTCCTCCATCCTGTCCTGTATTCAAAATGAGACGGTAGCCGCTTTCAGCTACGCCTTCCTGCACGGCAAGCTGCTTCGCCACCAGCACGAGGTACCCCATCAATTCGGCATCGGCATCTTCCAGCGCGTTGACCGACTCGATGTGCCGGTTGGGCACGATCAGGATGTGCGTGGAGGCAATGGGTTGGATGTCGCGAAAAGCTGTTACACGCTCATCGCGATAGAGAATGGCTCCCGGCACTTCACCGGAAATAACCTTACAGAAGATGCATGACATGGTTGTAAGTTGGCAGTTGAGAATTGTGAGTAGTGCAACCCAATGGGTCGCCCTACGGAATGGGGCCGTAAACCGATTCGCAGACGATACTGTAGTAGTCTAATTCAGTGGTTTTATTGGCTTCGGCATAGGCGGCAGCTTCTTCAGACATCTGCTTGAGCTTGGGATCGACAAAGTCATTCACGCAGGTATACAGTGTTTGATCGTTCAGGCGGTGGTAGTACAGCCAGAGGGTATAGGAGCAGGAGGGCGTGGATAGTGGCCAGTAAATAGGGGCGGCCCGGCGACTCTTGGAATAACGTTTGAGATGGTCGGCAAAGAAAAGGGTTGGTTTGCGAAAGTATTCACGCAGTGAATGTACCCTTAATAACTGGTCGGCTTCTTGTTCATTTATCTCAGCTAAATTGAGGTTTAAAGCATTTAGACCGTCGCGAGCCCTTGACTCAATATCATCAATTTGACTTTCATCATCGACCAAAATCCCATTCCAAGATATCCGCAGTGGGTAGTTCGTTTGCAGTTTCTTACAGGATGAGGCTAATACATCAGCATCAATTATCATACCTGGCGAATAAGAAGGTAATACACCAAATGGAGAAGGTAATCCGTTTTCAATTAAGTAATCCACATCCGCAAGAATATTCCACCTACCAAATAGAACCCCAACAAGGTAATCAATCCCTTCCTTAACCAAATTGCTTGTGTCAAAATTATCAATTTGCTCATCGGTTGTTTCATCATCTGCTACATGTTCGATAAAATCATCAAATGATTCGAGGGGAGTTTTTATGTCATAAACGTCTAAACAAATATTATCAATTTCATTTTGAATCGAATCGAGCACCTCTTTTGATTTTTTATGAAAATCGATAAAATCATTGATCTCATTTAAGAAATCCATATTTGTATGCC
>CAZRCR010000189.1:0-5108 GCA_964598615.1 uncultured Anaerolinea sp. | reverse complement strand
CCTCGGGTTGAAATCCTTTCCCGGCATCGAAGCCTGGGGCAGCGCGGCCGCGCTCCCGGTCCGCGAACCGCCCTTCCGAGGCATAACCGGGGAGACAACCCTGGAATTCGGCGAATTCACACTGACCTTTCGCCCGGCTCCGGGTCATTCCCCCTGCAGTATGTTCACGGTCATCAACCGGCGTTTCGTCCATGTGGGGGACAATTTGATCGCCGCCAATGACGGGACTCCGATCCTGCCGTGGGCCGAGTTCAAGGATGTGAGCGACCATATCCGCTCCCTGGAAGCCCTGCCGGACCTCGAACCGGTTCTGGCGCTTCCGGGCCATGGGAAACCCTTCCCCGGCGGGGATGCACTCCGGGAAGAGACCGAGAACCGGCTAAAATATCTCCGTGCCGTCAGGGACGGGGAGGGTCGGGTCAGCGTGGAACAGGCGACCGCCGGGTGCACCCGTCCGTTCCTGTGCTACTGGCATATCCAGCGCGACTGATGGCGGGCGCCTGCTCATCGACTATCTCACTGGAACTTCCATACAAAACTCCCACCGGTTTTCCGGCGGGAGTTTCCGTTATTGCATATAAAAGAGCAGCGCCGTGTTCATCCTGCCCGCTCGAAATATGCCGGAAGGCCAGTAAGTCTATTGCGCAAAGACAAACATTGTTTATATAATCATACCGTTCTTTGTCAGCCGCCTACAATCGTAAACCTTTTCGATCGACAATCAAGGAGACAATCATGGAAGAAAAGAAACTGTATCGCTTCGGCGCGTGGGCCGGGTTTGGCATGGCGCTCATGCTCATCCTCAACGGCGTCGCCACCTTTATTCCCCCCTACTGGCTGTTCTGGGGTTCCCGCATCGGCATCGTGCTGGCCGGATTCGGCGTGCTCCCGGCCATCTGGAGGCAGGTCAAGGAAGCGGAAGCCGGCTGGGCAACCTGGCTGACGGCGCTGGCCTACCTCGGTCTCGCCACGGAGGGACTGGCCTATGTGGGGCGTGCTGACATGGACACCAACTGGCTGCTCTTCGGCGGTCTGGCGGCCTGGGCCATGGGCATGAACATCATCGGCATGCGCACAAAGAAGTGGCCGCTGGCGCTGGGCATCCTGGGCATCGTCAGCGGGCTGCTCCTGCTGGCCGCCGTAACCGCCAACACCATCCAGCCGGGGAACATCGTCAACACAATCTCAGCCGGGCTGGGTGCGGTGGTACTGTATCCTGCCTGGTTGATCTGGATGGGCATCCGCATGTTGAAAGAGTAAATCATCAACCGGCTTCGACCGGGTCACCAAACCAGGCTTCAAAAAAACGTCCTCATGAAAACTCACATCAAGCCCAACGCCATCCTGCTCCTGGCGCTCCTGTTCTTGCCCGGCTGCAAGCCGGGCAAGCCGTCCATCGACGCGACTTTCACTCCGCTGGCAGGCATCACCTCCACGTTCACGCCCTCGATCACGAAGACACCCATCCCGTCCCGCACGCCTAATCCAAGCAAAACACCCACCGCGCCCCCCACCCTGCCGCCGGGAATTACCAACGAGGTGCTGGTTAATTTCATCTACACAGCCTCCTACCATAACCCGGACTTCACTTTCACCAGCCACGAAGTCGAAGGCACCGGTCATCTGGCAACACATGTCCAGAATACGCCGGATTCGAGCGGCGCGCCAATCTACGGTCTGACGCTGGATTTCGAGACGGCCATGGAACTGGGCGGCAACCTGACAACAGCAAACCTGAAATTCAGCGATGACCTGCATCACGTATGGGCCTTCAGCGAAGTTCCCGAGGAACCAGTGCGTGACGTGTACATGGCAGAGGCCTACGTCGAATCCGCCGACGGGACGATCTCATTCACCCCGCCATTCGACGCGACCATCGAATTCAGCGAAACCGTCTTCACCGCTCCCGGAACTCAAATCGTCACGATCACCATCGTTCCGCATGGACAGGTAAGCTCCCCCAACCTGACCGTGCACGTACACCCCGAACGAGGCATCGCCAGCGTGAAACTCCTCGATTATCTGCCAGGTCCAACCCAGGGGCAACAAGGGGAGGAGATCTCCGTCACATCCGATTCGGAAAGCATGTACATATCCTTCCTGCCGCTCAAGGACAACGAACCATACTCGTTCACCTTCACCCTGCAGGTGGAACCGAACCGCGACCAGATCGACTATGTTCCCTGGATCTCTATAGGATGTGGTGCACCAAACCCGGACTCACTCCTGGAAAGCGGTAGTCAAACGGGCAGTTCGATCTCGTACCAGATTGCAAATGTCGGGACCTGGACCTGGTCCGCCATAGGGGAATACGATTGGAACTATCACGGCGTACAATCCGTGATTAATTACAACGTCAATTTCGGAAAATAGATTGCAAAAAACAGCCCGCCGGTCTCCCGGCGGGCTGTTCACGTTACTGCATATACAGCCAAGAACTCTCCCGCAAGTTTTGAACCTGCGGGAGAGTGTGTTATCTCTGATAGAGCCAGTTGATCTCGCGGATGCCTTCCTGCAAGCCACCGCTCAAGGCCTCGTCGGTAAGACGCCACTCCCAGTTGCCGCCCAGGCGGCTGGGGAAATTGAAACGCGCTTCACTACCCAGGTTGAGGAAATCCTGCATGGGGGCCACAGCGAACACCGCTGTGGAACGCCAGATGGCACGGACCAGATCCCAAGCAAAATCAGAACCGTCCACGCGCAGGTAACGGCGTGCAAAGTCCTTCTCCTGCTCCGGGGCAGCAGCGTACCAGCCGCGCGAGGTGTCGTTGTCGTGCGTGCCGGTATAGGCCACACAGTTCTGCGGGTACAGGTGTGGCAGGAACGGGTTGTCCGGTCCGGAGAATGCAAACTGGAGGATCTTCATCCCCGGCAGGCCGAACTGGTCACGCAGTGCGGTCACATCGGGCGTGATGAGACCCAGATCCTCGGCAATGATGGGCAGGTCGGCACCCAGGCTGGCGCGGATGGCGTTGAACAGGTCGGCACCTGGACCCGGAACCCAGCGCCCGGTCTGGGCGGTGGGTGCGTTCCCGGGAATCTCCCAGTAGCCAGCAAAGCCGCGGAAGTGGTCAATGCGGACGATGTCCACCAGGGCCAGGATGGCGCGCAGGCGTTCCAGCCACCAGGCATAACCGGTTTTCTTATGGACGTCCCAACGATAAAGCGGGTTACCCCACAACTGCCCGGTGGGCGAGAAATAGTCCGGCGGAACGCCTGCCACGACGGTCGGTTTGCCGTCCGCGTCGAGGAAGAACAGTTCGGGATGCGACCAGACATCGGACGAGTCCATTGCCACAAAGATGGGGGCGTCGCCGACGATGCGCAGCCCCTTCTGATGGGCATAGGCGCGCAGGTCATGCCACTGGCGGAAAAAGACGAACTGGTAGAACGTAAAGCGCAGGATCGCGTCCCGGAGTGCTTTTTGAACCTTTTCCAGCGCAGCAGGTTCACGCTGGCGCAGTTCCGCGGGCCAGTCCTGCCAGGGACCGCCGCCGTGGGCTTCCTTGATCGCCATGAAGAGAGCGTAATCCGGGAGCCAGTAGGAATTGTCGGCGCAGAAAGCATCGAAGGCTGTGCGCCAAGTTTCCCGGTCCGTTGAGAAGCGGATAAAGGCCCGCTCGAGCAGGTTGAGTTTCCAGGGAATGAGCCAACCGAAATCCACCTTGTGCGGGTCGAAGGCCGGCAGGTTGGCCAGGTCGTCGGAGTGCAGCAAATTGTCCCGCAGGAGGAAATCGGGGCTGATCAGGTACGGATTCCCGGCGAAAGCCGAAAAACACTGGTAGGGCGAATCGCCGTAACCGGTGGGGCCAAGGGGCAGCACCTGCCAGAGCTTGCAGCCGGTGCCGGAGAGCCAGTCCACCCAGCGATAGGCGGCCGGGCCGAGATCGCCGATGCCGTAAGGGCCGGGAAGGCTGGTGGGATGCAGGAGAATGCCGGAGGCGCGTTCAAATTTCATAGGGTAACCGTTTCGTTTGCAGGATTTCGCCAGATTTTACCACCGGGGCGCTGTAATCGGAGGCGATGACGTCCGTTCCCACCTCGGCCCCGGGTTCGATAACCATACCTTCCGAGACAGCACTGTTCTTGCCAACCACGGCCAGGCGAATATTGGGATCATCGATGCCGCCGCCAATGCGGGCATTTTTGCCCACGTAAACGCGTTTGTCGATGATAGCTCGTTCGACGACCGCTCCACTTTCGATGATGGCATCGGTCATGATGATCGACTCACGCACCACAGCACCGGGCCGGATGATGACCCCTGGCGAGAGCACGCTACTCTCCACAGTAGCTTCTTCCTGTATGTAACAGCCGTCCGAAAGCATGCTGGCATAAATATCTGCGTCTACCGGCACGCGCACGGGAGGACGCTCCTCGGTACGGGTATGCAGGATCCAACTGCGATCATAGAGTTTGAGGGGCGGGTTGGGCGAGAGCAGATCCATATGCGCCTGCCAGTAGGATTGGATCGTTCCCACGTCCATCCAGTAACCGCTGTAGGGATAGGCATAGACACGCGCCTTCTCCGCAATGAGACGTGGCAAGATATCTTTGCCGAAATCATGGGAAGAACCTTCACGATGATGATCTTCCCAAAGGGCACGATCGAGCAGGTCGCGGTTGAAGAGATAAACGCCCATATTGACCAGGTTGGAGGGCGGGTTCTTCGGCTTCTCAACAAACGATTTAACATGGTACTTCTTGTCCACAGCCAGAACGCCATAACGGGAAGCTTCCTGAATCGGCACCTGGATGACCGCCATGGTCAGTTCGGCCTGGTTAGCCTGGTGATACTGTATCATCTGGTCATAATCCATGGTGTAGATATGGTCACCGGAAAGGATAAGGATCAGGTCCGGTGAACCGCCTTTGATGAACGTGAAATTCTGCTGAACAGCATCGGCATTACCCTCGTACCAATCCGCATCGGTACGCGCCTTGTAGGGCGTCATGATACGCACTCCACCTGTAAAATCACGGTTCAGGTCCCAGGGGCCGCCGGAACCGATATGTTCGATGAGTGATTGGGGGCGGTACTGCGCCAACACCATTACATCGAAAATATTGGAATTGACGCAGTTCGAAAGGGGAAAGTCGATCATGCG
>CAZRCR010000188.1:0-5117 GCA_964598615.1 uncultured Anaerolinea sp. | reverse complement strand
TGGCGCCAGCCATCGTGCCAGGCTTTGCAGCAGTGATGGGCATTCACATCCTGTTCATCTGCTATGGCCTGGCCGACACCTTGCTGGGTGTGGTCCTGGCGCACCTGATCCCAACCATGCCTTATGTAGTGTTGGTGCTGGCCGGCGTTTTTTCCGGCTACCCGGTTGAGATTGAAGAGGAAGCCCGCACCCTGGGCGCCAGGCCGTGGCAGGTATTCTGGCACGTGACCCTGCCTTCGATTGCCCCGGGGGTGATTGCGGCAGGATTATTCGCCTTTACCATCTCCTGGGGGCAATACCTGCTGACGTTGCTGATTGGAGGGGGGCAGGTGCTTACTTTGCCAATACTGCTGCTCAACTTCGTCAACAGTTGCGACTATATGCTGGCCTCTGCCCTGAGCCTGGTGCTCATCTTACCGGCCGGCCTGGTCCTGTGGGCCACCTCTCGCTACCTGAGCGGGCAGGGTGCCGCACTGGGAGGATTCGGTCGACTGTGACACAAGTATCGCTTGCTCACTTAACCAAACAGTATTCAGGACAGCAAATCGCGGTGGATGACCTGACGATGGAAATCCCGGCCGGCAAGTTGACGGCCTTGCTGGGCCCATCGGGGTGTGGCAAAACCACTATCCTCAAGATGATCGCCGGGTTGGCGCCGCCCAGCGCCGGGAATATCTATTTCGATGGCGATTCGATGCTTGGCCTGCCGGCCGAGCGGCGCGGGACGGTGATGGTCTTCCAGAACCACCTGCTCTTTCCCTATCTGAGCGTGGGAGAGAATGTGGCTTTTGGCTTAAAGATGCGCGGGGAGGGCAAGGAGAAGATCCGGGCTAAAGTAGAGCAACTGCTCGAGCTGGTTCACCTGGCCGGCTATGAAAACCGCCGCCCGTCACAACTCTCGGGTGGCCAGCAGCAGCGGGTGGCGCTGGCGCGCGCACTGATTGTGCAGCCACGGGTCCTGCTACTGGATGAACCGCTCTCAAACCTCGACGCCAATTTGCGCGACGAAATGCGTGAGCTGATCCGTGACCTGCAGCGCCAGCAGGAGATTACCACCGTCTTTGTGACCCACGACCAGGAGGAGGCGCTCATGTTAGCCGACCAGATTGCCCTGATCCTGGGTGGTAAGTTGCAGCAGGCCGCCGCTCCGCAGGTTTTCTTCGATCAGCCGGCCAACCTGGAAACGGCGCGTTTCTTTGGCGCCAGCAATATCCTGCCCGGGGCCGTACGGGAGGGTGGGATCGAAACCGAGCTGGGAAACTTCCAGGTTGAGCGCAATCACCTGCCGCCTGGCACGGTGAGCCTTGCAATCCGCCCGGAGAATATCCAGATCGTCACGGATGGCCGGCAGCGGGCCAATACCATTGCCGGGCGGGTGCGCTCTTGCAACTTTATGGGTACGCGGACGCGGCTGAAAATATCCTCCGCGGGGAACGTGTTTGACGTAGTTACCGCGGCGGCAGCAACATGGCAGTACCAGGAGGGCGATCCGATTCTGTTATTTTTCCCTCCAGAAAAACTCTGGGCCTATGCATAGATTTTTGTGACCCAGACCCTAAAGGTCTCTGAGACCTTTAGGGTCTACGACCAACTTATGTACTGAAAAGTAACCCTACGACCAGGAAACATATGATTACATTAACCGATCTCTTTGGACGGTCTATCACATACCTGCGGATCTCGATCACCGATCGCTGCAATTTACGTTGTGTCTATTGCCTTCCAAAAGAAGGGATACACTGGCAGGCACTAGAACATCAACTCACTGCTGATGAAGTTTCTCGAATTACCTCCGCCTTTGCACTGGCCGGCATCACACATATTCGACTGACAGGGGGCGAACCCCTCGTCCGCGCAGACATTCTGGAAATCGTCGCACGACTCGCCGCTATTCCCGGGATTCGGGAAGTTAGCCTGACCACCAACGCCATGCTGCTTGAGAAACTGGCAGAGCCGTTGGCAACTGCCGGGTTGAAACGGGTCAATATCAGCCTGGATACGCTGGACGCGGAAAAGTTCCGCCGGATTACGCGCGGAGGTGACATAGAACGGGTGTGGCGTGGGATTTCGGCCGCCCAGTCTGCAGGGCTCAACCCGATCAAGTTGAATACCGTCGTCATAAAAGGATTGAACGATGACGAATTGCCCGCCCTGGCACGCCTGACGATTGAGAACCCCTGGCATGTACGTTTGATTGAATTAATGCCGGTCGGGAATGAACAGGACTGGGGCGAAGGTTTCCCTTCGTCAAGCGAGCGTTATTTCTCAGTTCAGGAAATGCACGCGTGTTTGTCCGGTTTAAAACTGGAACCAGCCGCTACGCCAGCGGGAAACGGCCCGGCACGTACGTTTCATATCCCTGGGGCGATGGGTACGTTAGGATTCATCTCGCCACATGGTGAGAATTTTTGCCAGCATTGCAACCGGCTTCGCCTCACCGCAGATGGGTTTCTGCGCCCCTGTCTTTTGCGAGATAATGAAATCAATTTGAGGGACGCCTTGCGATCAGGGGAGCCACTAATGCCGCTGATCCAACGCGCAGTCACCGCTAAACCCAAAGGGCATCAATTATCTCAAAACAATGTTCCCGAGTACCGCCACATGGCACAGATTGGAGGGTAATCAAAATACCAGTAACAGGTGGGATGCCATCATAAAAGCTGCCCGCACTTCGTGGGCCACACAAAATTAGGATGCACTACAAGACTACGAAATTACCAGACTACCGACTAAATAAGGATACCCGGATCGCGCTGCATCGCCAGGATTCTTACGCGCAGCATATCGCCGGCCTTGTAGTGGTCAACTCCTTCCGGGATCACCAGCACGCCCTCTGCCGCAGCCAACATTTTGAGCCGTGCAGTAGCTGGCAGCGGCCGGAACCGGGTACTCCCGTCTCCCTGCTCAAACCGGCCCTGGACGAACTGGGTCCAATCGATATCCCCTTGCACATCTTCGGCTAACTGTACAGTTACCTCGGGAAGCCCGGGGTCTCGGTAACCGCCCAGCCTCATCAATCCGGGTAGCGCCAGGTTGATAAACGCCATGTAATTCGATGGCGGCCCGCCGGGCAGACAAAAAATGGGTTTCCCGTGCAGGGAACCGAACCCGATGGCTTTCCCGGGGCCTATTTTTACCCGGTGATAAACCTGTGTCCAGCCTAGTTTTTCCAGTATGCGGATCATCAGGTCGCGTTCGCTGTTCCATGCGCCGCCGCTGGTGAGCACCGCGTTGTGGGTAGCGAGGCATTCTCTCAGGCTTGTTTCAATCTGCACGGGGTCATCCGGTTGGACCTGGGTTGTGACTTGCATGCCAAGCTGCCTGCACCAGGCATCCAGCGTGACCAGGTTACTGGCAAACAGCTTGCCGTTCTTGAGCGGCATCCCTGGGGCAAGCACTTCATCGCCGGTAGAAATGATCGCAACCCGTGGCTGTTGGTAGACTTTAACTTCCGCTAGACCAGCCGAGGCGGCCAGGCCCAGTTGAGCAGGCCGCAAGCAGATGCCAGCCGGCAGTAAGAACTGCCCGCAGGCAACATCGCTCCCCCTGGGGATGATGTTCCTGCCTGGCCTGGCGTCCCTGGTCAAGTACACCTGCTCCCCCTGCAGGTAGGAGAACTCTTCGGCTACAACCGCGTCTGCGCCTTCCGGCAGGGCTGCGCCGCTCATAATCCTTACGGCTGTCCCTGGCCCGACGGCAAACGGATGCTCTTGCCCGGCGACCGCGAAACCGCTTACTCGCAGTACAACCGGCTGTTCGGGGCAGTCATTGGCTACATCGTTTGAACGGACTGCATAGCCGTCTTTGAAAGATACATCGACAGAGGGTGAGTCGACTTTTGAATAGATATTTTCAGCAGCGACTCGTCCCAGGCACTCGGAGAGAGCGCACATCTCGGTTGGCAAGGGGTCGATATGCTGGAGGGTAAGCTGGTATGCATCAGGAAAAGAGAGATTAACAGTCACCATTCCGTTCCTACGGTTTTCTTACGTGCACCTGCGCTAACATCGAATCCATCAGGTCGTCGGCGGGCTGGGGTAATTCGCTCTCCTGGAAATGAAGGACGCTGAGCAGAGGCATATCCAATATTTCCGCGCTGACCGCTCCGTCCGGCTTTTCGCCGGCTCCGAAGATTGCCCCCATTCGCTTCATGAGCGCCCTGATTTGCTGCATCACCGGGCCACACGCCTGCTGGCCGTGCGCATCGTCGAGCCACTCGCGGACGGTCGATTCGCGGTTCAAAATGCAGGGCAGCTCCAGCGTCGATTGCAGCGTCACGGTTTCGCTGAAACGGATGTCGCCTGCAGACGCGCCGATCAGGACGTCAAATTCGCCGTCTTCCGTGATCCACTGTTTGTAAGCAGGATGGTAATAGGCGAACGAGCGGAAATTCAGCGGGATGGTTACCGTTTTGGTTTCGCCTGGTTGAAGCTCGACTTTGGCAAAGCCCTTAAGCTCTTTGGGCGGGCGCTGCAGCCCCGATTGGCGGTCGTGGACGTACACCTGAACGGTTTCCTTGCCGGCCACCCGGCCGGTATTGGTGATGTCAACCGAGACGGAAAAAATGAAGTCGTCGTCATCGACAGGCACAATATCTATATTTACCAGAAAATAGATAATGATTTAAAATTATTAAATGAAATTAAAGGCAAATTCTACCATCAATACATATCGGTGGACGTGGCGGACATCAATAAAGACGGTACCCCGGAAATTATCGTCACTTCATTGAATAATCGTTTACTGAATTCCTTCGTCCTCCAGTACGAAAACGATGAGTATAAAACCATTGCATCGAATATCCGGTATTTTCTGCGTGTTATTGATACATCGTCGGGAATTCCCATGCTTTTAGGGCAAACTTATGGAATTGATAAGGTATTTGAAACGCAGATTTATGAAATGATCTGGAAGGACGGGAAATATGTTGCAGGTGACAAACAAAAAATTCCCCTGGGATTATCCATTTACGGTTTAACAATGGATACGCTGGGCTCCGGCACAACTGAAAAAATCATCGCTTTGGATGAACTGGACTACTTAATGATTATCGACAAGACCAATAAACCGATGAGCCGGATTTTATCTTTCGGGTTCTCTCCGGATGAGCTGATCTG
>CAZRCR010000187.1:0-5123 GCA_964598615.1 uncultured Anaerolinea sp. | reverse complement strand
TAGGAGAACCCATCCTGCTCACCGGTGTCCCAAAATGGTCGAAAATCCATCCCGGATTATTGTTAACATTTTCTAAATCCGTTATATAATAATTCGAGGGGAATGAACATCATGATCAGGAAGGAGGTGTCCTGAGAAGATTTGATTTGCGTCCGAACCACTCGTTCTACCCTATCCAAATCTTTTTTCCCTAAGGAGGAGTACTCTCGTATGAAACGCCATTTCTACACCCTTTTGCTCCTGGTCGTCACAGCCAGCCTGGTCCTGGCTTCCTGTGCCCCCAAAGTCACTGAAATTCCCGAAGCTACTACAGAAGCGCCGGTTGTCACTGACGTTCCAGTAAGCGAACCCCACCCCCTTTGGACTCCCGAACTCAAACAGGCTATTGCCGCTGCCATTGATCGGGAAGTCATTGTTGACCGGGTCTTCGAAGGCCGCAACAATCCTGCTTATGGTATGGTTCCCCCGAGCTATCCATATGCCACTGAACCATTCCTTGATAAATATGGAACGCGCGACCTGGAACTCTCCATCCAGATCCTGACTGACCTTGGCTATACAGCTGACGCGCCGTTCGAAATGGCCCTGTGGTATCCACCCGAACACTATGGCACTACCACAGCAGATGTCATGCAGGTTATCAAAGAACAGTTGGAAGAGACCGGCTTAATCAAGGTTGAACTCCAGTCACAGAACTGGGCAGAATATGTCGACAGCTTCGTAGCCGGCAACCTGCCTGTCTTCGTGCTTGGCTGGTTCCCGGATTTCGTTGATCCGGATACCTGGTTGACCCCCTTCGCTTCCTGCGTGCAGTCACCCGATAATGGCGTGAACTACTGCAACCCCGAAATGGATGCCTTGCTCCAGCAAGCTGCTGCCGCAACCGATCCCGCTGTCCGCGAAGATTTGTATCGCCAGATCGGTGAACTGTATGCCACCGAAGTTCCGACCCTGCCCCTGTGGTGGGAACCGGAATATATCGTTTATCGCGATGGCATTGAAGGCATTACCATTGGTGCTCCATTCGATTTCAACTACAATATTCTGAGCTTCGGTGCGGATGCCGTTCCTGCATCTGGCAGCACTGACACGATCATCATCGGTACCACCGACGAGGTCAACAGTCTGGACTCGAACGACTCTTACTCCACACACGACTGGGAAATCCTCAAGAACGTAGGCGTACCGCTGTTGGATTATGCCCCAGGCACCGCGGAATTGATCCCCGGCCTGGCCGTCGACTTCCCGGTTGTCAGCGACAATGGCAGCACCTATACCTACACCCTGCGCGAAGGCCTGACCTTCGCGGATGGCACCCCGCTCACTTCCGCAGACTTCGTCCGTGCCTGGGAACGCTTGACATCCATGGCTGATCAGAGCCAAGTCTCCGGTCTGGTGGACGTGTATGTTTCCAGCGTGGAAGCCCCGGATCCTCTGACCGTCGTCTATCACCTCGACAACCCGATTGGCTTCTTCGATGCCCTGACCGCTACCGCCCCATTCGTTCCGGCGAACCCCAACCAGTTCCCGGTTGATCAGATTGTGCAGTTCCCCACCACCCTTGATGGCGTTGGCCCCTACCGCATGGTCTCCTTCACCCCCGGCGAACAGATGGTGCTCGAAGCCAACCCGACTTACTTCGGCGAAGATGCAGCCATCATCCCGAACGTGATCATCCGCTATTTCGCGGACCCGACCACGATGAGCCAGGCTGTTGAAAATGGTGAAATTGACATCGCATGGCGCACTCTGGGCCCGGTGGAAGCCACTCGTCTGGAATCGGTTGAAGGCGTGACTGTCATGAAGATCGATGCCCCGACCCTGCGCTATCTGGTCTTCAACGCTACTTTCATGGTGGGTGGCGAGTAATCACCATCTCCATAAGTCTCTGAAAAAGAGCATCAACAAGAACCACGCCGTGGGGGCGAGTAATACTCGCCCCCACGGTATATCAGTGGAACGGAGTTGGGTCTTCATGTCTGCTTCCTTGAGAAAGTTCCTGATCACCCGCGTATTGCTCACCATCCCCATGGTGTTGATCCTTGTCACCATGGTCTTTTTCATCATGCGCATTCTGCCGGGGGATCCAATCCGCTCGCAACTTGGCCCCAAAGTGAGCGAAGAACGCGCCATGCAGATGCGCGAAGAACTTGGCTTAAACCGGCCACTTCTTATTCAATATTTCGATTTTCTGGGCGATATGTTCACCCTGAACTTCGGAAACGCCCTTACGCAAGGGGAGCGCCCCATCATCGACGAACTGGCAGAAAAACTGCCGGCAACCATCGAGCTAACGATCCCAGCAATGATTTTTACATCCATCTTCGGTATTATCAGCGGCGCAATTGCTGCCAAATATCGGAAAAAGCCCCTTGATTTTGGGATGCGGTTATTCAGTATCGCGGTTTATTCCATCCCGATCTTCTTTATGGGCTTGATCTTCCAAATCATTTTCTCGGTTCGCATTCCAATCCTGCCCCTCGCCGGGCGTTTGGACCCTGTTGTCCAAACCACATTCCAGTCGCCAACCAATTTTTACGTCATCGACTCGATCCTGACAAAAAACTGGCCAGCACTATGGTCATCCCTCTCACATCTGGTTCTCCCTTCGTTGACCCTGGGCCTGGCACTGACAGGCGTGTTCATTCGCCTGACGCGTGTCAATATGATAGAGACCCTGCAGACTGACTTTATTACAGCCGGGCGCGCCCGCGGTCTTTCGGAACGCCGGCTGGTTTTCAAACATGCCCTGCGGAACACATTCATCCCTATCCTGACATTGATCGGCCTGCAATTCGCCATCCTGCTGGCAGGAGCAGTACTCACCGAAACGACATTCTCCTGGCCAGGGATGGGCCGTTATCTCGTGGAGCGCATTGAATTGCGCGATTACACTGCCGTACAGGCCACGATTGGCGTTTTTGCCTTGTTCGTCGGGTTTGTCACCCTGGTCATGGATGTTTTATATGCGTTCGTTGACCCCCGCATTCGATACTAAAGGCACCGGTGCATGATGGAGAAATCGTCGATGGAAACGAATGAAAAACAAGCGGAAAAAACAGTCCCGCAGTGGCAAATCGATCTGGATAAAGTTGGATTTGTCCGCAAACTGTTTTTAGCCCGCAAATGGTATGGCGGTGACTGGTGGTTTGTGCTTATCAGCGCCATTCTTTTGCTCTTCTTCATAATCGTGGGCATTTTCCCTCAGTGGTTTGCCCCTTATGATCCAAAAGCCGAAGTTGGCCCTTCATTGCTTGCGCCTGGAGAGCCGCCATCTTCGTATGTACTCGTGGCACTTCAGGATGCCGGGATCGATTCCCTGACCGATGTAGGCGGGAAGGACAACAAGATCGGCATCGTTGTCAGCACCTCAGCCAGCCAGGCCTTGCGGGAAGCAGTCGATGCCTTGAACGAAGCTGGCACCGAGCACTACCAACCGCGCCCGGCACGTTTTGACACCATAGAACTTGCCCTGCAGGCAGCCCAGGATGGCGAGATCGATGCTGTTGTTGCCTCACCCGCCGAACTGGAAGGCGTGCTTGAAAACTACCCCGCTCTTGCCATTGTCAGTTCCCTGCGGGAAGACCAAAAAGCCGGATTCATTTTTGGCACCAACCAGATCGGACAGGATATCCTGAGCCGTATCATCTGGGGAACGCGCATCGCCCTGATCGTGGGTCTCATCTCTGCGCTCATCTCGGTGGTAGTGGGTGTTCCACTGGGACTGATCAGCGGTTTCATCGGCGGCGGTTTCGACCGTGTACTCACCCTGCTGATGGACAGCCTTTACTCCTTCCCAGGCTTGATCCTGGCTATTGCCATCGCAGCCGTTCTCGGTCCCGGACTGGTGAATATCATCATCGCCATCGCTGTACTCTATGTTCCTACCTATTTCCGCATCGTTCGAGGGCAGACCTTGTCGGTTAAGGAGGAACTCTACGTAGAGGCAGCCCGGAGCCTTGGCGCAAAACCAGGGACCATTCTGTGGAAGTACATTTTCCCCAATGTTATCCCTTCGGTGGTCATTATTTTCTCTGTTAATGTGGCAGACGCCATCCTCACAGAGGCAGGCCTCAGTTTTATCGGCCTGGGGTTGCCCCCCGACACACCGGACTGGGGCATTGACCTTGCGCGTGGACAGGATTACCTGCGACGCGCCTGGTGGCTGATCACCTTCCCTGGTTTGATGGTAAGTTTGGTTACCCTGTCCTTCAGCATGCTGGGCGAAAGTCTTTCTGAAATCCTGAACCCACGCCTGGCGGAGTTATAACCATGAACCAGACCAGCGAAAAACCCGTTCTGGTACAAATCCAGGACCTGACCGTCACCTATAAAACCCGCCTTGGCCCCCTGAGCGCCGTGGACAGAGTCTCCTTCGATATCTACAAGGGCGAAATCCTCGGCCTGGTTGGCGAAAGCGGTTGCGGGAAAAGCACGATGGGCAAAGCCCTCATGCGCATGATCCCCCCTCCCACAGACCAGACCGGCAAGATCCTCTTCCAGGGCGAAGATGTGATGACCTACAATGACAGACGGATGCGCGAGTTCCGCGGCCAGGTCGTCAGCATGATCTTCCAGGATCCGATGACATCCCTTAATCCCGTTCAGCGGGTGGATGAACATATCATTGAAGCGATCCAGGTGCATGAACCAAAGACCAAAAAAGCGAGCGCACTGGAACGCGCAAAAATACTGGTGGAGAAGCTCGGCATCCAGGATCGGCGTCTCAGTGATTACCCACACCAACTCTCCGGCGGTATGCGCCAGCGCGTCATGATCGGGTTGGGATTGGTGCTCAACGCCAACCTGATCGTCGCCGATGAAGCCACCACATCCCTCGATGTGATCGTGGAAGCCAAACTCCTCGACCAGCTGCGCTCCATCCGCGATGACTTTGGTGTCTCCATCCTTCTCATCACGCATAACATCGCCCTTGTAGCCGAACTGGCCGACCGGGTGGCAGTCATGTATGCCGGACAGATGGCCGAGATCGGGTCCGTATATGACGTCTTCGATCATCCCTAACACCCGTATACGCGCGGACTGATGGCGTCTGTCCCGAACATTAAACTGGATGAGCAGGAAGTCCTTTATAAAATGGGCGGGGAACCGCCTAACCTGAC
>CAZRCR010000186.1:0-5128 GCA_964598615.1 uncultured Anaerolinea sp. | reverse complement strand
GTGGACGCCATCTCCAGCACCGCTGCCAGCCACCAGCGCACTTTCGTGGTCAAGGTCATGGGCCGCAACTGCGGCTACCTGGCCCTGATGAGCGCCCTGGCCTGCGGCGCTGACTTCGTGCTCATCCCCGAAAGCCCGCCGGATGTGGATGACTGGCGCGAAGTGATGGCCGAACGATTGCGCTCCGGGCGCAAAGCCGGGCGGCGCGACAGCATTGTCATTCTCGCCGAAGGGGCGCATGACCGTGACGGAAATTACACCGGCAGCACCGAGGTCCAGGAAGCGCTCGAACAGCGACTGGGCGAGGAAGTGCGCGTGACCGTACTGGGCCATGTCCAGCGCGGTGGCCGTCCATCCGCCTTCGACCGTGTACTGGGTACCCGTCTCGGCTATGAAGCGGTGGAAACCATCCTCAAGGCCCGCCCTGAAGACGAGCCGGTGGTGCTCGGCATGAAAAGCAACCGCATCGCCAGTTTCCCGTTGATGGAGTGTGTGGAAAAGACGCAAGCCATCGCCAAAGCCATTGCGGCCAAAGACTATGAAACCGCACTGGAAATGCGCACCACATCCTTCAAAGAGACCTTCGACACCTTGAAGATCATGGTGCGCGCCCTGCCCCATCCGCCCGCCCCGGAACAGAAACATTTCCGCATCGGCGTATTGAACACAGGTGCACCCGCTCCCGGCATGAATACCGCCTCCCGGTCGGCCATTCGTCTTGGCCTGGACAAGGGCCATATCATGCTGGGCATCAACAATGGTTTCGAGGGTCTGGCCCGCGACGAGGTCCAGGAATTGAGTTGGATGAGCGTGAGCGGCTGGGCCACATCAGGTGGTTCGGCGCTTGGGACCTCGCGCCTGGTCCCCCAGGGACGCGAACTCTACGGCATCGCCCGCGCCATCGAAGTCAACCGCATCGATGCATTGATCATCATCGGCGGTTGGACCGGGTACGAAACCGCCCACATGCTCTACCAGGAGCGCAGGAACTACCCGGCCTTCAACATCCCCATGATCTGCCTGCCGGCGTCCATCAATAACAACCTGCCCGGCACCGAGTTCAGCATCGGCGCCGATACCGCCCTGAACAGCATTGCCGACGCCGTGGACAAGATCAAGCAGTCGGCAGTGGCCACCCGGCGCTGTTTCATCGTGGAAGTGATGGGACATTACTGCGGCTACCTGGCCCTGCTGGGTGGACTGGCCACCGGAGCGGAACGCGTGTACACCCACGAAGAGGGTGTAACCCTGAGAAGCATGCAGATCGACGTGGAAAAGATGATGACCGGTTTCAAAGGCGGCAAGAAATTGGGCCTGATCATCCGCAACGAAATGGCCAACCCGGTCTACACTACCAACTTCATGTGCTCGCTGTTCGAGGAGGAAGGCCGCGATGTGTTCGACGTCCGCCCGGCCATTCTCGGCCACTTGCAGCAGGGCGGCGACCCATCCCCCTTCGACCGCATCCAGGCCGCGCGGCTGGCACGGTTGTGCCTGGAATTCGTCATCGGCGAATGCGAGAAAAAGGATACCCGCAGCGCCTTCATCGGCCTGCAAGGCGGGAAACTGTACTTCCACGATATGCAGGATTTCACCCGTATGGTGGACTTCGAACGCCAGCGCCCCAAGGAACAGTGGTGGCAGGGATTGAACGAAATTGCCACCCTGATGGCCAAGTCCGCTCCCGGCGAATAAAAAATCGACCTCCCCCGGAATTCCGGGGGAGGTTTGTTTGATCCGATTTACAGTTTACACCGGATGCTGACGGTGGAGCGGTCCGGCATGGTGAGGTCTCGCAGAAGGCCTACCCAATCCCGCCGCGTGCCGCGATCTTCTGGTCGAGCAGGTCGATCAACTGTTGACGGGAATAATGGTGCATGGGGTTGTCGTTCTCGTCCAGCAGTTTCTCCATAAGCGCGTGGAGCACACGGTCACCCTCCCATTGAGTGCCTACGAGGTAGCGCAGTTTCGGCGTTTCGGAGAAAAGCGCCTCCACAATAACGCTGGCGACCACATCCGGATGTGACGGTTTCCGGTTGGTCTCCGACTCTTCTGCCTCGGCAGGGACAGTTTCGGGTGGACGGTTGAACGATTCCAGCACTGCATCGGCTTCTTCCTTGAAGGGCGGTTTGGCGCGCTCGAAGCGCGCCACCAGCCCGGCAAAGGAATTCCGTCCCATGTTGGTGGCCACCCCGCCCGGCTGGATGATGCTCACACCCACACCGTAGTCCGCCAGTTCGTCGCGCAGCGCCACCGAGTAGGCCTCCAGGGCGTGCTTGGTCATCGTGTAGGGACCGTAATATTTCTTGGAGATCATCCCGCCCTGCGAACCGACCAGCACCACGCGGCCTTTCGCTTCGATGAGCATCGGCAGAAAAACGTTCGTCAGCCGGAACGGGCCAAAGACATTGACCTCGAAAACGTCACGCAGTTCCTCGTCGGTGAAGGTGCTGACCATCCCCAGGTCGCCCACCCCGGCGTTGTGGACCAGCCCGTACAGTCCGCGCCCGGAGCGGGTCACCAGTTCGAGCGCTGCGCGGACCTGCTGCGGGTCGCGCACGTCGAGGCGGACGGGCGTCACGTTGGGGATGGCGGCCAGCGCTTCCAGGTCGGCATCCTTGCGGGCGGTGGCATAGACGGGGTGACCAGCGGCGGCCAGCATATGGGTCAGGCTGTTGCCGATCCCGGTGCTGGCGCCGGTGACAAAGACGGAGTGAGGAGAAGCCATGTGTACTCCTTTGGTACGAATGATAACAATGCGATTATACAGGGGGATGATCGAATTCCGAACGTTCTTCAGAAGGGGAAGCGGCAGTCCGGCACTCCCGTTTTTACGGTACAATCCCTTTAATATCCTCCACTCTGTTTTCACAGGTTTTGACTATGCCTTCCGATACCCAGGTCATTTACTCCATGATGCGCGTCGGGCGCATCCATCCCCCCAACAAGCAAGTGTTGCGGGATATTTCCCTCGGCTTCTATTACGGTGCCAAGATCGGCGTGCTCGGCCTGAACGGGGCGGGCAAGTCCACGCTGTTGCGCATCATGGCCGGGGTGGACAAAGACTACATCGGCGAGATCGCCATGAGCAAGGGTTACACCGTGGGCCTGCTCGAGCAGGAACCGCAGCTCGACCCTGAGAAGAACGTCATCGAAGTGGTACGCGAAGCCGTCCAGCCGATCACAGACATGCTCAAACGCTTCGACGAGGTCAACGCCAAATTCGCCGAGCCGGATGCGGATTTCGACGCCCTGATCGCCGAACAGGGCAAGCTGCAGGACGCCCTCGACAAGGTGGACGCCTGGAACCTCGACTCGCACCTGGAACTCGCCATGGACGCCCTGCGCTGTCCGCCGGGCGAGACGCCCATCAAGGTCTGTTCGGGCGGCGAGCGCCGCCGCGTGGCGTTGACCCGCCTCCTGCTCACCGAACCGGACATCCTCCTGCTCGACGAACCCACCAACCACCTCGACGCCGAGTCGGTGGCCTGGCTGGAGCACCACCTGCGCGAGTACAAAGGGACCGTCATCGCCGTCACACACGACCGCTACTTCCTCGACAACGTGGCCGGTTGGATCCTGGAACTGGACCGCGGCTACGGTATCCCGTGGAAAGGCAATTACTCCTCCTGGCTGGAGCAGAAGAAGGAACAGCTCCGTCAGGAGGAAAAAGCCGAATCGAAACGGCAGAAGACCCTCGAACGCGAACTGGAGTGGGTACGCATGTCCCCGAAGGCGCGCCAGGCCAAAGGTCAGGCACGTGTAACCGCCTACGAAAAACTGCTCTCGCAGGAAGTGGAAAAGTACCGCGGCGAGCAGGAGATCTACATCCCGCCCGGTCCGCGCCTGGGTGACATCGTCTTCGAGTTCGAGAACGTCACCAAGGGGTACGATGACCGTCTCCTGTTGGAGAATTTCAGCACCAAGATCCTGCCCGGTTCCATCGTCGGTGTGATCGGACCGAACGGGGCGGGCAAGACCACGCTCCTGCGCATGATCACGAAAAAGGAACAGCCCGACAGCGGCTCGATCCGCATTGGCGAGACCGTCAAGCTGGCCTATGCCGACCAGATGCGCCCGCTTGACCCGGAGAAGACGGTCTGGGAGGAGATCAGCGGCGGCGAGGACGAGTTGACGCTCGGGGCGCGCAAGATGAACAGCCGGGCCTACTGCGCCTCGTTCAACTTTCAGGGCAGCGACCAGCAGAAGAAGGTGGGCATGCTCTCCGGCGGGGAACGGAACCGCGTCCATCTTGCCAAGACGCTCAAGGAAGGCGCCAACGTGCTGCTGCTCGACGAACCCACCAACGACCTGGACGTGAACACGCTGCGGGCGCTGGAGGAGGCTATGGAGCAGTTTGCCGGGACCGCCATCGTGGTCAGCCACGACCGCTGGTTCCTCGACCGCATCTGCACCCACATCCTGGCCTTCGAAGGCGACAGCCAGGCGCGGCTCTTCCTCGGCAACTGGACGGACTACGAGGCCCACATGCAGGAGGAGTTCGGCAAGGATGTCCAGCCGCACCGGGTGAAATATCGGACGCTGAAGCGCTAACGCGCAGTGCGTCGCACCCGACCTTGGGATTCGTCCTATCGAATTGGTGCGACGCACTCCTGAGTGATCTGTGAGTAGTAGAAAAGAGACAGCCGAGAGACTGTCTCTTTTTTGACCCTTGCCTAACCCCCTCCCAGCCTCCCCCAAATTCCGAACTGCGGAATTTGGGGGAGGTGCCCCGACCGAAGGGAGTGGGCGGTGGGGTGGTTTTACTCACTTAATCTTTCGATCATCCTCTCCGCTTCCTCGTACGCCACCTTGTAAACATATGTCCCAGTAGTATCATAGACAACCTTACCGTCCACTTCCTCCCAGCCAGTGGCGAGTTTCTTGGCTCGTTCCGCATATTCCTTTGCTTTGGCTTTGTCCTTTTCCTGCTCCAGAGCGTATTGCGCCAGGAACAGATTCACATCCGCCCCCTGCAACACATACCCGCTTCTCTCCGTAATCACCAGCGCCTCGGACGCTTTTTCCTGCGCGTCTTTGAAATCGCCTTGGGCATAGCGTAAACGCGCCACATCGAGCAGGATGTCGGCTTCATGGTCAACCATATTGATTTGCCGACAGAGATCGA
>CAZRCR010000185.1:0-5137 GCA_964598615.1 uncultured Anaerolinea sp. | reverse complement strand
GAGACCGGGGTGGTGCAGGCGGTTTCGAGCTTGGGGCCGAAGTTGATCTTGGGCTGGCCGTTCTCGATCACCGGCTGACCGGTGGCCCGGTCGATGGCCGGACGTCCCACCTCGACAAGGCACTGGCGGCACATGCCGACCGGTTCCATCTTGGGATGGTAGCAGAAGACCGGGATATCGATACCGATCATTTTGGCAGCGTTCACGATCAGGGTCCCTTCAGGGACCGAGACCGGACGCCCGTCGATCGTCAGGGATACCATTTTAGCCATGCTTTCCTCCCTTGACGGAGGCTTTAAAGTCAGCCGGGAAGCGCTCGATGGCGGTGGTGACGGCCATCGTGGAGAACTCGCCCAGCGGGCAGAGGCACTTGTTCTGCATTTGTTTGGCCACCGTGTGCAGGAGTTCGGTGTTCGCTTTCACATCTTCGCCGCGCTCGATGCGCTCGATCAGGTGCAGCATCCAGTACGTACCTTCACGGCAGGGCGTGCATTTCCCGCAGGATTCGTGCTTGAAGAAGTGGATGGTCTTGTTGATGACCCAGTCCATATCCACGCTGTCATTGATGACGATCACGGATGCAGACCCGAGGTCCGCCCCGAGCGTTTTGACCGAAGCGTAGTCCATGGGGGTGTCGAGGGCCTTATCGTCCGCCACGATGACTGCGGACGACGCGCCCGCTGACATGATGGCTTTGACCTTGCGCCCGTCCGTCACACCGCCGCCGTAGTTTTCGATCAGTTCGCGGTAGGTGGTGCCGAAGGGCAATTCATAGTTGCCGGGCTTGTTGACATGACCGGAGAGCGAGAAGATCTTGACCCCGGCGCTGTCGGCAGTGCCGAGCGAGCGGTACCACTCCGCGCCCTTTTCCACGATCAGCGGCACGTTGGTCAGCGTTTCGACGTTGTTGACCACGGTCGGCTTGCCGTACAGACCCGCCACCGCCGGGAAGGGCGGGCGGATGCGCGGCTGGCCGCGCTTGCCTTCGATGGACTCGAGCAGGGCGGTTTCTTCGCCGCAGATGTAGGCACCCGCGCCCAGATGGGTGTAGATGCGCAGGGAATAGTCCGTGCCGAAGAGTTTGTCACCCAGGAAACCGGCCTTTTCCATCTCGGCGATCTTCTCGTCGAGAATGGCCGCCACCGGCCAGAACTCGCCGCGCAGGTACACGTAGGCGGCATTGGCGCCCACGGCATACGCGGCGATGGCCACGCCTTCCAGGAACTGGAGCGGGTTGCTCTCCATGATCTCGCGGTCCTTGAAGGTGCCGGGCTCGGACTCGTCGGCGTTGGCCACCACGTAGTGCGGCCAGATGTTGCCGGGGATGAAGCCCCATTTGACGCCGGTCGGGAAGCCCGCACCGCCGCGGCCGCGCAGCCCGGAAGCCTTGACCACGTCGGTCACTTCCTGCGGCTTCATTTTGGTCACGGCCTTCTTGAAGGCTTCGAACCCGCCGTTCTTCTTGTAGACTTCGAGCTTGCCGATATCGGGAATGTCACGATGACGGAGAAGGAGGTATGCCATTACTTCACCTCCTTGCGAGCCGTCTCGATGAATTCGAGCGTCTTCTCCACGGTCATGTTCTCGTGGTACGAAAGTCCGTGCGGGCCCTGGACCTGGAACATGGGCGCCTTGTCACAGGCTGCCAGGCAGGTCACCGCCTCGACCGTGATCAGGCCATCCTTGGTCGTGCCGCCGGGCTGGATACCCAGCTTCTCGCACAACTTCGCCAGGAACTCGTCCGCACCGCGCAGGGCGCACGAGATGTCGTTACAGACCTGGATGCGTAATTTCCCTTCCGGCTTGTCGTGGTAGAGGGTATAGAAGCCGATGATCTCGGACACATCCGTCTCGGTGATACCGCAGATTTCAGCGATCTCGACGATCATGTGCCGGTCGATGAAGCCCTTTTCAAGCTGGGCCAGGTGCAGCAGCGGCATGACCGCCGACTGCTTGCGTTCCGGCGGGTATTTCGCCAGAATCTTCTTCACTTCCTGGGGATATTTTTCTGCAAGACTCATCTATCCACATCTCCCAGAACGATATCAATGGAACCGATGATGGCTACAAGGTCGGCAACGAACACGCCTTTGGACATCAACGGCATTGCCTGTAAATTGTCGAACGAGGGGGTGCGCCAGTGGACGCGGTACGGCTTGGAACCGCCATCGCTTTCCAGGTACACACCCAGTTCGCCACGTGGCGACTCGACCGCGCTGTAAATGTATCCTTTCGGAGCATTGAAGCCTTCCGTCCACAACTTGAAGTGGTGGATGAGCGCTTCCATGCTGGTACCAATCTCAGACCTCGGCGGCGGGACGAACTTGTGGTTGTTCGAGCGGACAGGGCCCAGCGGCATTTTGTTGAGCGCCTGCTCGACGATCTTGAGGGACTCGCGCATTTCCTGCACGCGCACCAAGTAGCGGGCGTACACGTCACCTTCGGTGTGGGTCGGGACCTCGAAATCGTATTGCTCGTACCCGGAATACGGACGCGCCTTGCGCAGGTCCCAATTCACGCCCGAAGCGCGCAGGCCGGGGCCGGTCATACCCACGTTCAGGGCATCCTCACCGCTGATCTTGCCGATGCCCAGCACCCGGTCCAGGAAGAGCGGGTTACGGGTCAGGAGATCTTCGTACATGTCCACGCGCTTGGGCATCATCTTGACGAAGTCACGCACAGCCTTCTCGAACTCGACCGGCACGTCGCGCCAAACACCGCCAGGGCGGATGTAGGTGGTCATCATGCGTTGACCGGAGACCAGTTCCAGGATATCGAGGATGTCTTCACGCTCGCGGAAGCAGTACAGGAAGGTGGACATGGCCGCCACGTCGAGGGCCGCCGTGCCCAGCCAGATGAGGTGCGAGGCGATGCGCTGCAACTCAGCCAGGATCACGCGCAGCGATTGAGCACGCGCCGGCACATCGAGATCGACCAGTTTTTCGACCGCCATCGAATAGGCCAGGTTGTTGCCGACCGTGTTCAGGTAGTCGAGCCGGTCGGTCATCACCTCGGCCTTCTGATAGGTCTTGGCTTCCATGTTCTTCTCGATGCCGGTATGCAGGAAGCCGATGTCGGGGATGCAGTTGACCACCGTCTCGCCGTCCAGTTCGAGCAGCAGGCGCAGCACGCCATGCGTGGACGGATGTTGCGGTCCCATGTTCAGCAGCATCGTCTCGCCCGTAACAGCACGTTCGGAGACGAGGTGCTTCAGATCATCTACGGTCACTTCGAAAATATCAGGCATAACCGCTATTCCTTCGCGTACGGTTTCCGCAGATCGATCTCTTCATAATTGAAGGTGAACTGCGGTTCCTCGTAGCCCAACGGGTAATCTTTGCGCAGGGGATGGCCTTCCCAGTCGGCAGGCATCAGGATGCGGCGCAGGTCGGGGTGACCTTCGGCCTTGATGCCGAACATGTCCCACAGTTCGCGCTCACGCCAGTTGGCGTTGCGATAGATGTGGGAAACGGTCGGGATGGTCGGATTGACGCCCGGCACCGGGACGCGGAAACCCAGAACCAAATTCTTCGAGACAGATGTGAACTGGTACAACACGTGAAAGCGGGGGGTCTCCTCCGGCCAGTAATCCACAGCGGTCATGGCCGAGAGCATCTCGAAGCCCAGACCCTTCACCTGCTCGCACGCTTCGACGATCTTTTCCCGCGCGATGACGAGCGTCACATCGCCGCAGTACTCGACCGCCTGCGTGTCGAAGGCTTTTTCCAGTTTTTCGACAATCGATTGGAGTTTTTTGTCCATGCGGAACCTCGGTTATTTCGCTTCTTCCGCAAACTTGATGTTCTTGACCACTTTTTCCTGGAGCGTCAGGATGCCGTGGATCAGCGCTTCCGGGCGCGGCGGGCAACCGGCGATGTAGACATCCACCGGGACGATCTCATCGACACCTTGGACAACGGCGTAGTTATTGAATACACCGCCGCAGGAGGCGCAGTCGCCCATCGAGATGACCCATTTCGGCTCGGGCATCTGGTCGTAAAGGCGGCGCAGCACCGTGGACATCTTGCGCGAAACGCGCCCGGCCACGATCATCAGGTCCGATTGACGGGGCGAGGGGCGCATCAGTTCCATGCCGAAGCGGCTCATGTCATAGTCCGAGGCTTCGGCGGCCATCATTTCGATGGCGCAGCAGGCCAGGCCAAAGAGCATCGGCCACATGGCGTAGTTGCGGCTCCAGGCAACGGCCTGCTCGAGCGTGGTGGTCACCACGCCCATGTTGCCAAGCTTTTTCTCTAGTCCCATTCCAAAGCTCCCTTCTTCCAGGCATAGAAGTAGCCTACCAGTAAGATGGCAATGAAGATCGCCATTTCCACCAGGCCAAAAACGCCCAACTGGCGAAACACGATCGCCCAGGGCAGGAAGAATACCGTTTCGATGTCGAACAGGATGAAGAGGACGGCAATGAGGTAGAACCGCACCGGCATCCGGCGTGTACCGGGACCGATGGGATTCATGCCCGATTCGTAGGGCATTGCCTTGATGTCAGTTGACTTCTTGGGGCCGAACAACATTCCCAGCCCGATTGCGATAAAACCTACCAATACAGTGATGAAAATGAACGCGGCAATGGCTGCGTATTCGAGAAGCATGGGGCCTCCTGCAAAGCAACGTTTTTTTCAGGCTCGGCGCGCAAGTATAACATAAGAGCGATATAAAGCGGAGTGAATGTGTCGGTTTTCACGAAGATTGTAACATTTATCATTACAACACATGATTTTAAGAGATGATACAAAAAATCGTCTTCATGTTTGAAGGCGATTTTCGTTATCTAAAGATGCGCCATTAGGCTTTCACCATATATCACATTGGCGTCCATAGTTCCTCCGTTAACAAAAGCAGTAGAGTGAACGCTACCTCAGATAATTCCTCAAATGCCTGCTCCGGTTGGGATGGCGTAACTTACGCAGATTTCAACCGGAGTGGATATGGTTATCGCTCTGCCGTGTATTGGTGCAACTGAGATAGTTGTTCTTTTCGTTTCTGCAATTCTGCTTGCAGTTGGGCAAGCTCCATTTTGGCGCGCCCCACCTGTTCTCCATAGGCCGCTGTATGCTCCTTGTTTTTCGACACCCCATACATAATCGCGCCGGTGATGATACACAGGAAAAACGCGACC
>CAZRCR010000184.1:2242-5143 GCA_964598615.1 uncultured Anaerolinea sp. | reverse complement strand
CATTCTACCCGGCTCACTTGATTGACTTCATTGGCCCATCAAGTTAGCCACTGCCACATCTCGACCAGAGTTATAGATAAACACTTTGTTATCAACATAAATAACATCCCGTAGGACTTCCCTGCGGGACGTTATTTTCCTAGAACGCCTGCCCCCTGTCTTGCATTTCCTTCAAGAATTTCTCACGGTTCGCTGACCGGGCCGTCTTGCCACTGGAAGTCTTGACCAGCCACGGCGCACGCACGAGGTGCACGTAGCGCAGCGCCACCGCCGAACCGCGCGTCACCGCGGCGCGGATGCCGTCGGCGATCTTCTGGGTCTCGGCGGCATCATCGGTGTCCACTTCGGCTACCAGAACGACATCCTCGGTGCCGGTGGCATCGTTGAAACCGCCAAAGGCCGAGGCACGCCCGGCATGCACGCCGGGCACTTCATAAGCCAGCAGTTCCAGGTCTTGCGGATAAATGTTCTTGCCGCCTACGATGATCAGGTCTTTTTTGCGGCCCGTGATGTACAGTTCGCCGTCCACGAGGTAGCCGAAGTCACCGGTCAGGTACCAGCCGTCCACGAAAGCCTTTTCGGTGGCATCCGGGCGGTGGTAATAGCCGGTCAACATGCAGTCGCTCTGCACGGCCACCTCCCCCACATGGCGGTCCGCCAGGGTATGGCCTTTCTCGTCCACGATGCGGACGCGGCTGTTGGGGATCGGCTTGCCGGTGCCCAACATACGCACCACGATCTGACCGTCCATTGCCACGTTGGCGATCTTCTTCGTCTGCAGGGTCTCGCGGTCGATATCTTCGTAGACCACAGGCGAGTCCTGTCCGCCCTGGGTGACGGCGAAAACGTTCTCCGCCATTGCATAGCAGGTGTTCAGGGCCTCGTAACGCAGGCCCAGGGTCCGGAAGCGTTCGTAGAAGGCCTGGTGGCTCTCCCAGCGCGTCGGCTCGGAACAGTTCGAGATGACGCGCCAGCTCGACAGGTCCACGCCTTCCAGGTCGCGGTCACGGGTCTTGGTCGCGCAGAAGTTGTAGGCAAAGTTAGGCAGCCAGGAGAGCGTGCCCTTGTATTTCGAGACGGCCTGGAAGAGACGGTACGGGGCGCGGATCCAGTCGAAGGGCGACATCAGCACGAGATGGTTACCCATCAGCACCGGCATCAGCCAGCAGGCGATCAGGCCCATATCGTGGTAGAGCGGCAGCCAGGAGACGAACACATCCGCTTCGGTACGGTGGATGGCCTGGCTGTAGTTGTTCAACTGGTTGATGACGGCCTGGTGCGAAAGCGCCACGCCCTTCTGCAAACCGGTCGTACCGGACGAGTGCTGGAGCAGGACGATATCTTCGGGTTTGCGCCGCAGGCCGCCGAGGGAGGCGAAATCGGGCGCTTCCGGACCCGGAACCTGATCGCTGACAATGACAGCCCGCACCGAGTCCTCGCCCGGCTTGAGGGCGGCGCGCACCTCCGGCTCGAAGTCGCGGTAGGTGACGATGGCGGTCGGCTGGGTGACCGAGACCAGTGCGGTCAGGTCGGCGCGGTAGCGCTCGGGGAGCAGTTTCTCGGTCAGGAACGGCATGATGGACGGGATGGCCCCGTGCAGCACCGCCCCGTAGTAGGCAAAGAGCAGGTCCACGCCGTGCTGGAGGATGAGCAGCACCACGTCACCGGGCTGGATGTTGTTCTCCCGGTAGGCGCGCACATAGCCCATCGAACCGTGGATCAGGTCGCGATAGGTCACCGCCCGGTCTTCCTGGCCGGCGTGCTGCATGGTCACGATGACTTTGTCGGGGGTACGCTCGTAATGCCCCTGGAGAAGGTCGGAGAAGGTCGGCATGTCTACTTGCGGGAATTGATGAGGGCAACCAACTGGCCAAGAGTGTCAAAGGTGTCGGCATTCAGTTCGGAGTCGTCGATGCGCACGCCGAACTTGTCTTCCACGAACATGCCCAGATCGACGAGGTGGAAGGAGTCGATGATACCGCTGGAGAGCAGGGCTTCGTTGGGGTCGATGGCGCGGTTGGGTTGTTTCAGGATCTCGGCAGCGATGTAAGCCGCCAGGGTGGTGGTGATTTCGTCAGACATGGAAATGCTCCTTGCTTTGGAATGATTGGCAACGGCCAATTGTAATCGACTTTTACGGCTGGACACCGCGCCAGACCGCGTCGATGGCCTGCAGGGCGGTCAGGTTGCGCCAGACCCAGCCCAATTCCATGCGCTCGGGGTCGTCAAAGTAGTAATCTCCTTCGAGCACCTTGGGGGTCAGGTGGAAGCCGTCCTCGGTCAGGCCGTAATCGGGCAGGGGCAGGGTGGAAGCGCCGAAATTCCACAGGGGGATCTGGTAATCATAGGCGATCTGGGTGATGACGGCATTCAACTGGATCTCGGCATCCGGCCACTCGGCACGCGTCCCCAGGATGGGCACGATGTCCTGCGAAAGAACGTACTCCACCAGCAGGCGCGTGTAGCGGTCAAACTTCTCCACATCCCCCGACCAATCCTCCTCCATGCTGACGATGGCGAAGGACGGGTTGTAGAGCCGCAGTTCGCAAGCCGCCGGGGTCTCGCCTTCGTTGCAGTCGTCGGGGCGCGGCACCAGCGTCCAGAAGGGACTCAGCACCGTGGCCGCGTTGAACCCGCCGTGGGTGGCCACGCTGGCCCGCGACCAGGAACCGGCGAAATGGTCGATGGTCGGCTGGAGATAGGCATACTGGTCACCCAGGCGGTACTTGCCGGCGTCATCGAAGGGGGCCAGGAAATAAGGCACGATATTCTGGCAGTCGCCGATCTTGGAGAAACGGGTCGGATCGCGTCCGGCTTCCAGCCCGCGCTGGTAGACCTCGAGCATCGCCGCCGACAGTCCCTCCGGGACGATGGAGATGGACTGCCAGTTCTCGGCGGGGA
>CAZRCR010000184.1:0-2142 GCA_964598615.1 uncultured Anaerolinea sp. | reverse complement strand
CCAGCACGGACTCGGCGGCGGGCGTCAGGTGGATGGCGCTGTTGGTAAACTGGTCGGCAGGGATGATGTCCCACAGATCGAGATAGGTCCAGCCATTAGCGGCAGCTTCGTCGGCCATCATCGTCCGCCACTGATCGTAGGCCCAGCGCGGATAAAGGAAATTGTAGCGCAGGTCGCTGTTCGCTCCGGTGCTGATGAGCATCGGTTCGTTGAACAAAATGACAGGCACATCTCCCGCGGCTTCGAGTCCCGCCGCCAGCACATCGAAGGCCAGTTGGGATTCATCCAGCGTGGGCCCCGTCCAACCGTGGAAGGTCACATCGGTATCGAAGTCGACCTGGGCCGGGGTATAGTCGGCAGGATAGGTCTGGTCGATGCCGGTGGCGGACCAGAGCACGCCGTACATTTGCAGGCGGAACAGGTCGGCCAGGTTGCGGCGCTGACCGATGAGGGTCTTGTCCCACCACCTCGACTGGATGAGGGCCGGGTCGTTCGGGTCGAAGGACAGGCCATAGCGGGCGATCAGATCATCCACGCGGGCAGCGTTGTTGGCGACAATGGGCGAGGTCAACTGCTTGTCGACCGGGAACGCTTCGAGGGTCACGCCCCAGATGATCAGGTCCGGGTCGTAGCGCAGGGCATAATCGAGCACCATCAGGTCCTTGGTCAGGGAGATGGTCGGGTAGCCCAGGTTGTAGACGCGCACCGTGCGCCCGTCGGCAGTCGTCAACCCGGCTGCATCGAGCTGCCCGGCGAGGGTCTCTTCGGGACGCAGGAGCGTGCCCCAGGTGGACGAGTCGCCAATGACGATCACGCGGTACTCGTTCGCCAGTTTCTGCCCGGCAGCAATGACGTGCGAGGCGAACATGGCATCCAGGTTGAACAGGCTCAGGTTATAGGACTGGGCCGAGTCCTCGCCAAAGGGGAACCGCTCACGCCCGGCGAACAGGCGGTTATAAAGGGACACTTTCCCCAGGCCGGAAGGCACGGCGATCAGGGCAAAGTTGAGCACCAGAAAAAGCGCCAGGCCCTTGAGAATTACATTACGCAGGAAACGGGAATCCACAGTCACTCCAGTTACGGGGCGGTCGTCAGCCCGCGCCAGATGGAATCGAGCGTGCGCAGGGCCAGGAAACTGCGTTCGTCCGCCCCCAGGGATGTCAGGTATACACCCGCCGGGTCACGCAGCATATCCAGGCCGTGGTCAGGCAGGTTGTTGGTGATCAGCCAAAAATTCATGTAGGGGATGTCGTAATCGTAGGCCACCTGGGCGGTGGCACGGTTGATGGCGTAGCCGCCTTCCACATTGTCGGCCTTGTTCGTCAGGATGGGCACCGCCCCGCTTGCGATGATCTCGTCCACGATCTGGCGCAGGTATTGCTCATACACATCCACGGAGGCGTCTGCCCGCCAGTTGGTGCCGAGGTTGACGAAAACGATCATCGGTTTGTAGAGGCGCAGTTCGCAGGTCAGCGGGCTTTCGGTGGCTTCGCAGCGGGAAGTATCCGTCCACAACGGGTCGAGCACCGACGGGGCGCTCAGTCCGTCGCGCACGGCCACACTGTCGTGGTTGAACGAGTCATGGAACACATCGATGGTTTCGAGCAGGTTGGGATAGTTGTCGCCGATGGGATTGCGGTCAGTGGCATAGATTCCCATGAAGACCTCCGGCTCGCTCTGGCAATCCCCCACCGCCGAGAAGGTATCGGGATTGACGCCCAGCTGCAGGCTGCTGCGATAGATCTCCACCGCCCGGGCGCTGACCGTGGGGATGGTCGGCCAGGAGGACCAGTTGCGCGGCAGCGGACGCGTGTCCGGCGTGGGGGTCGAGGTGATGGTCGGGGTGTAGGCCGGGGACGGGGTGACGGTCTCCGTGGGCGTGTCGGTCGGGACCGGCGTCCCGGTGGCTGTTTTTGTGGCAGTCGGCACCGTCGGAGCAGTGGCCGGGGCGCAGGATGTCAGGAAGACCAGCAGAACAAAAAACGCGAAACGTAATTTCATGGGTTATCCGAGACCGAACAATACCTGTAGGAAATGGGAAGCTGCGGAAACGGTCGGCAGGGCGAAGAAGACCCAGCCGAGGGCTACAAAGTTGAAGGTCAGGAACGCGCCGCCCGCGTTGAGCGTTTTCTGCCAGCGGAG
>CAZRCR010000183.1:0-5151 GCA_964598615.1 uncultured Anaerolinea sp. | reverse complement strand
CAAATAGTACCCGGTACAGGCGTTCGGGTCCGATTCCGCCGCGGAACATGGCTGGGTGGAAGCCCAGGATTTATATATGGTCTCGCCGCAGGCAGAATAGATCTCGTTGGCAGTCGGCAAGCCGGTGTGGTCGATGCTGACAGTACAGGACACCTTGTTGGTCGACCAACTCGTCAACCACCATTGATAGGCCGTGTAGGTCTCTGTGATGATAGCATAACGGTCGGGACCGGGAGGCTGTTCCCCCGCGGCAGACACAACCGGGGTCCCGAAGGCGAACGCCAGGGAAATAAGAAGAAGGGTGGTGGCCGCCCATCCGGCCAGGAAGCGGTTACGCATATCCCCAAAACAAAGTCCGCTACCATTATAGCGGACTCTGCGGATTTTGTTATGACTTTTTCTCGATCTCTTCCAGGGTGTTCAAGTCACGCTTCAAACTCTTCCAGCGGACAACAAGGCTGATAAGATACACAGCCAGGACAGTCAAAATGATCGAATAGCCAGCCAGCATATACTTGATCGAAATAGCAGTGTCCAACATGGAATCCTCCTTTAGTGGGTCACTTCGAGCTTGCGTTGTTCCACCTGGCGAGCCAACTGGCCAAGGCGGATGCGGTGCCAGAGCAGGGTCGCAAAAATGATCGAAAAGGCGAACAAGGCAAAGAACATGGTGGCAAGCATCTTCGGGGTCATATCGAAGCCGCCCGCTGCCGAAGCCGAACTGGTTCCAATGACAACCGGGTGGATGGTGCGGAACAGGCGAATGGACATGAACGTGATCGGCACGCTCAGCCCACCGATGAGGGTATAGACCGCCCCGAAGCGCGCCCGGCGCTCAGGTTCATCGATGCCCTGGCGGAGCATCAGGTAAGCGATGTAAATCATCTCCAGTACCGCAGCGGTAGTGAGACGCGGCTCCCAGGTCCAGTACGTGCCCCAGGAGGGCCGCGCCCAGATCGAGCCGGAGACAATGGCGATCAGGAAGAAGACCAAGCTGATCTCCACCGCGGCTAAACCGACAATATCCCATTTCAAATCGTGCTTCGCCAGATAGACGATCCCGGCAACAGCAGCCACGATGAAACCCAACATCCCCACCCAGGCATTGGCAATGTGGAAATAAAAGATCTTCTGAACATAGTTCATGGTCGCTTCCAGGGGAGCGTAAAGGAATACCATTCCCAGCGCGCCCAGGAAGAGCAGGGCCGAAACAATGTTCAGGATTTTCAAAACAAGTGGTTGAGGCTTCATGGATACTCCTAAAGTCTATCGAATTATTCTTCCACGACAAAATCAAAAACCATAAAAGCGACCGCGACGAAGATCACATCATAAACGATCAACAGGTTGACCCAGGGCGCGATCTCGCTATATGCAAGCCCCTGCAGGAAACCGCCGCTGGCCTTGACCGCCGCCACCAGCACCGGGACGACCACAGGGAAAAGCAGAATGGGCAGCAGTACGTCCCGTGTGCGGGTCTGGACCGCCATACTGGACAGTAAAGTCCCTACGGCAATATACCCGATCGACCCGAGCAGGATAACGCCAACCAGACCGGGGTTGAAAAGATTGGTGCTGTAGAGCACACTGTAAACCGGCAAAACGATGGCTTCGACGATGAGCATGAAAACCAGGTTGCTCAACATCTTGCCGAAATAGATGGCCGAACGATCAACTGGCGCCAGCAGGAGACCGTCGAGGCAACCGCGATCTTTTTCGACTGCCATCGAGCGGTTCAATCCAAGCGTCCCGGCAAAAGCAAACGTGACCCACAGGATACCGGGAGTGACACTGGTACGCAGGGTAGGCTGGAGATCGATGGCAAAATTGAAGATCAGGATCACCAGCAAGGCAAAAACCAGCATGGCCGAAAGAAGTTCTCGTGAACGTAGTTCGGCCGCCAGGTCCTTCCAGGCAATGGCAAACACAGCCTTGAGGAAACCGGAACGTGGCGGGCGAGGCATGGAAGTAGAATCGTTCACGGTCAACTCCCCAACGTTTCGCGATAAAAATCAAGCAAATTCTTCGCTCCCAAATCGCCACGGGAGGCTGAAGCAGAAATGACGCCGCGCGAGAGTACGTCGAAGCGCGTGGCAAGCATTTCCACACGAGCCAGATCGTGGGAGGTCATCACCACGGTGCGACCGCGTGCCGCCACCTCGCGCAAGACATTATCGAGCATATCGCAGGCATCCTGGTCGAGACCGGTATGGGGCTCATCGAAAAGCATCACATCAGGATCGTGCAGAATGGCACGCCCAATAGCCAGCCGCTGCTGCATTCCGCGGGAGAACGTCCGCACCAGGTCGCGACGGCGGGAGGACAGGCCAACCAGTTCAAGGACCAGATCGATCCGGTGAGTCAAGTCATTCACGGCGTACATCCGTCCGTAAAAGCGCAAATTCTCCTCAGCCGTCAGATCACCATACAACAAAGGCTGGTGTGTCACCACGCCCAACCGTGAACGCACCGCCGCCGCCTGGTGCGGAAGAGAAAATCCCGCCACCCGTACCTCCCCCATGCTGGGACGCGAAAGCGATGACAGAATACGCAGGAAAGTGGTCTTTCCGGCCCCGTTGGGCCCCAGCAAAGCCACAAACTCCCCCTCCCGGACCTCGAAATCGAGGCCGCGCAGAACGCTTTTCAGGCCAAAGCGCTTGACGAGTTTACGAACCTGGATCATGCTTCTATGCCCAAAATCGACAAAAAAAATTATCGGGGCGGGTCTTCCAGACAGGGAAGCCCGCCCCGTTTTCTGATTATTGTTCCTTCAGGCGCGACTTGAGTTCTTCGCGGCGCTGTTCGTAGGCTTCCTTGGAAATATCACCAGCCTTGTACTGGTCATCGAGAACGATGATGGCATCCATGATGGCCTCCGGATCATCGCCCAGAGCATCTTCGCCTTCCTCTTCTTCATCGCCGAGAAGTTCTTCTTCGTCCAGGGCACGTCTGCGTTCGCGTACGAACAGGAACAAACCCGCGGCAATCAGCAAGAGCCCGGCGATGCCGATGATAATGATCAGTTTCTTGTCCAGGATCGGGGTGGTTGTATCGCTGGCAGAGATCGACCCGGACATGGTCAGGGCAATGGAATCGCCAGCAGCCACATCGCTTGCATCGTATTCGACAAAGTTGATCTCTTGAATTGCGGTAGGACCGACTTCCGTCAATGCCTTGCTCTTGACCTTGATGCCTTCTTCGATGTACAGGACCACCGAGTCAGCAGGCAAAGCAAAAGGAATTTCTAGGCTGAGACGTTTTTCGTACGGCAGGGTATAGATCGTTACGATCTCATAGACCAGGTCCGGGCCGGGAAGCATAGCAACCCCATCGTCGGCTGTCATGAACGGCGCCGTATTGCTGCCGGGGCTGAACTGCAAATCCTGTGCGCCTTCGGGAGTCTGGATAAAGGGGATGGTGCTGTCGGGGATGGGGAAAACAATCGTCTTGCCGCTATCGTTGACAAAACGATAGAACTGGAAGACCTGGACAACACCTTCGGTGTCGAACAGGAAATACCCTTCCAGCTGCGGTACTTTCAGGAGCGTGTAATCGCTGGTGGCTTCATAAATCGTTACCGGCATATCGAAGGTGGTCGTGGAACCATCATAGGTGGCAAAATCGGACGAGTAGGGCACGCCCTGGTAATCCACCGAAGCCCAATAAGCCAACTGACTATCAGCAGTAATGGCAATATCCGCAAAGAGGAAAGTGCCGTCCGAAGCAACCTCGCCAGGAATGGCGTCCAGTTCGGCACCGGTGTTCATGTCATATTGATGCAACTCAACAGGGAGGCCGGGTTCGAGCGCGCTGCCATCGCCTGTGGAAACATGTCCGCTTAAGGTGAGCAGGATCAGTTCCGGCGTGGAGGTCGAATCAGCGGCCACGGGCACATCCGTCGCATCGGCTACTGGCTCGGAGGTCGCCACGACCGGTTCCTCGGTCGGGGTGGGATCCGCCGAGGCGGCCGTGACAGCCGTCAGTGGTTCGCTGAACGACAGGGAACGGACGTAGTCCGTCAGGGCAAAGATCTCATCCTCGGCGAGCAGGGAACCAAAGGCAGGCATGGTAGAACCGCCTTCAGAAACCTGACGGTACATGCCCGTGCCACTACGCTGTGCCATAAAGACAGGATCCGTGAAATCGGCGGATGGGTTCTGGTTTCCGGTCGCGCCGTGACACTCGGCACAATTGGCCGCGTAGAGAGCCGCGCCGGTATCGATCTGCTCGGCAGTTGTGCTCAGGGAATAGGTGTAAGCCAGTAGATCCCAGCGGTCTTCCACGCTCAGGCTGGCGTAGGAGGGCATGCCACGACTGACGCTGCCTTCTGTCAGAATCAGATACCAGTCGGCAGGAGTTGCCTGGCTGGAGATCTCACGCAAGCCAATGGCCGGAACGGCCACCGGCATCTGGCTGGCCAATTCGCCGTTGCCCAGACCCGTCACGCCGTGGCAGGAGGCGCATTCGACTTCATAGATCGCCGCGCCACTCTCCACGGACGGCATTCCCGACGGGTAGGTCACTTCC
Source organism: uncultured Anaerolinea sp. (assembly GCA_964598615.1). GTDB lineage: Bacteria > Chloroflexota > Anaerolineae > Anaerolineales > Villigracilaceae > UBA877. The sequence continues at coordinate 624 of CAZRCR010000183.1, read as the reverse complement.
ACCACCGGGGCAGGAGTTGCCGCAGAATAATCGGGCGGCGGGGTAATATCCTCGGCCATCGAACAAGAGGCGAGAAACAAAGCAGCAAACACAAAAACAACGAGCAGACGCAACTTCATGGTGGTATCCCTTCTTGGTTTGATCGACTTTGACATCGAGACGGACAACTATTTCAGGGGCTTCCCGCAGGACGGGCAAAAGCGGTCAGAGAGCAGAACAGGCTTCTCGCAACGCGGGCAGAACCCCCCCGTTTTCTCTTTACGGGCAGCGCGGCGTTTGGCGATCAGGTCTTCCAGTTCCTCGTCATTCAGATTGGCGCGGCGAAGCGATGCTGCAGGGGTAAGGCGGGGCTCCGGGGAAGCGGCCCTGGCGCCCTGCACTTCATCCAACCGGCGAAGCACCGTGGCGCCCCGGCCAAGCAAATCCTGCCTTTGGACAGAATATTCTTCCGCGGGGATCTTTCCCAACAGGTTATCGAAATCCAGTTCCTGGAGGGCGTTCAGGATACGTTCCTGTTCGGCCAGAAGGGACGAAAGTTCGTGTCCCTTGTCAGTATCGCGCTTCAGCTTCCCCATGAAAGGGCGCGTTACAAAAAGAACGATCACGATAACAACGAGCAGGAGC
>CAZRCR010000182.1:3182-5151 GCA_964598615.1 uncultured Anaerolinea sp. | reverse complement strand
CGCAGCGTTGATCGCCAGCACGTTGACGGTCATCAACGGTAGCAGCCATATGAAGGCCACTCCTGCCGTATACAGCGGGTGGCGAACATAACGATAAAGGCCGGAAGTGGTCAGTTTTGCATCCAGCGGACGTTCGGGATCCGGGCTGCCCAACTGGCGCAAACCGAGGAACTCCCACGGGTCGGTTTGCAGGAAACCGGCCACAAGCGCGGCAACCGCCAACAGTTCACCGAACACCATCAAACCTGCCCACGGCAGCGGGACGGTGTAGAGCGTGCGGTCGGGCATGGCGGCGGCAATTGCCAGCACAGGCAGGAAACTCAGCCCGGCGAACAGGTTGTAGAAAAGACGGTAGAAGCGGCCCAGTACCGGACCGAGAGCCTGTCGCGCCAATTCCTTGGCCTTGTGCGAGGCGAGCAGGGAATGAAGGAGACCCCACAGGAGGAGCGTACCGATAAAAAGGAGAGTGGACATGGGCGGATTGTACCCCGAATCAGCCTTTATAAAAGACACTTCCGAAGTCTTGAAGACTTCGGAAGTTGACATCCTGGAAAAGGTTATCTTGCTACTGGAACGCCGGGAGTTCCACCGTCTGCCCGGCGGCATCCACCTGGTAATAGGGTATCCAGGCGATCCCGAACAGGTTGACATAAATATCCGTCTTCTTCGGCAGGACAGGGATCTCGGTAATGTTGTTCACCGCATCGCCCCACGAACCGCTGGCAGCATCCAACGCCTGCTGACGGGCAGTTCCCAGGTCCGCCAGTTCCTTGTCATACTGTTCCAGCGCATCGATGGACTCCTGCACATCATCCTTGGCTTGCTCGGTCATGCGGCGCTTGGTCAACGACGATGATAATTTCCGGGTCGAGCGAGAACCAGTAAAGACGCTCAAAACGTTCTCGGCATGGGTGGCGAGTTCTTCGCCCTTGCGCTGGCTGAGTTCGGACTCGTCCATCTTAAGTTCACGTTCCTCGCGGGTGATCTTGTCCTTGAGGACCTTGATCTGCTTATCCAGTGCGGCGGTAGACTTGGCAATGGCGGCATCCCGCGCTTCACGGGCGGCGTCGGCACAGGCTTTCATAAACTCGGCCTGGCTGACCTCCGGCGTGGCGAAGACGCCCAGGGCCGTGTTGGCCCGGATGGTAACCTTGCTGGTGCGGTAGGCCCAGTCAGCGAAATCCTTCTGGATGGCAGTCAGCAGTTTCACGTCCGAGAAGGGCGGCTCCAGCGTAACGAAACGCGCCTGCGGGTCGGGAGCAGGGTCCATATCCTTCGAGGCGGGCACGGCGGCAGTGAAATCGTCCCAGCGGACCACGCCACGCTTCTCAGGATTGACCACCAGCGCCGACTTGACCTGTTCCATGTCGAGGTTGTACTTGCGGTCCAGGAAACGCACCTGCGCCGAAGCGACGATGGCCGGGCGGTAGACCAGTCCCGTCTGGGCGGCCTGTGGAGGCAGCGACTGGCCAGACGCCGCAACCGCCTTCGGGAAAGACATGTTCAGCGGCAGGAAGAACTCGGCAAATCCCGTCGGGACCGGAGGCCGGGTACTACTGCCTGCGGCAGGCGATGGTGGGGCAGATGGCTGGCGATCGACCATGGGCGTCGCAGCGGCTGGCACCGGCACAGGGACGGGTGTGACTGCCGGGATGGGTTCAAATCCTTCCGGCACATCCGATGCATGTTCACTCGCAACAGACGGCTCGCGGCTCGCAACTGGCTGCTGGTAGGATGCGCCAACCAGTTTATTCAAGGCGGGGATCTGGGCGCGTGTCAACGGGCCAGCCAGGAAGTTCATCGTCCAGCGCGTCTGGAACACGGTGGGCTGTTTCTCGTGGATGTTGTTCATGATGAAGACGCGCTTGCCGAGGCCGGAGATGAGCTTGTCGATGGCGGCCCGGTCGAGGGTCCCGGAGGCGGCGGACTCGAGTCCGTCGAGCAGGCGCTGTTTATCCTGCTCGGTCTG
>CAZRCR010000182.1:0-3082 GCA_964598615.1 uncultured Anaerolinea sp. | reverse complement strand
TCGAGGGACTTGTTCTGGCTCCAGGCGGCCTGGAAGATGTTGGCCAACAAGATGTGCTCGCGCGAGCGGATCGGGTCGATGTCTTCCATGCCAACCAAGCCGAGCAGGGCGGTAACCGTGCTGGAAATGCGCTCGGTCAGGACCTCGCGGTTGGTGGCCCAGTCCAGGCCGGGGGCAGCCAGTGACGACATCACACTGACGGGGATACCGGCGTCCGAGCCGGGGGTATAGACGGCGTACCCGGCGGCATTCTTGAGCGCCAGCAAACGGTCGCGGCTGATGCCCCACTCGGCCAGCCCGTTGCGCCACGCCAGTGCCGCATCGTTGGAGGCCTGTTCCACAGACTTGCCCGCCCGGCGCGCCAGTTCTGCGTCAAGCCAGGACTGGAAGTCCTGCGGAGCCAGTTCGGGGAAATGCAGGAGCAGGTTGGTCAGGTCACCCTTGGGATCGATCAGAATGGCAGGTACGCCCTGCAGGGCGGCCTCCTCCATCAGGGCAATACACAGGCCAGTCTTGCCAGAACCGGTCATGCCGGTGACCACGGCATGTGTGGTCAGGTCGGCAGGATCATATTCGAGCGGCTGAGCAGTCAGCTTGTTCTGGGATGGATCGAAGAGTTTGCCGAGATAGAATTTATCAGACATGGCCGGTCTCCTGTTGCAGATGAATTGCGATTACTTTACTCCAACTCGAATGAAATGGCAACCTTACGGTTGGGCCTGCTCATACACGCGCCAGAATTCTTCCATAAAAACAGAAGCCACCTCGGGATTGAAGATAATGACCAGGTTTTCATCATTGCGCTCTTCGGCACTGGAAGAGAAATTGTAAGAACCGGTAATCACAATACTCTCGTCAATGATGATGACCTTGTGGTGCATCAGGCCGTTCTCATTGCCATCCATATACACATCCAACCCATCCTGCTGGAATGGGTCGAACTCGGTGCCGGTATTGGATGCCACCTGCGAATCATCCATCACACCCGCCACGGTCACTCCAGCAGCAGCACGGGCACGAATGGCATCGCCCAGATCATCGGACGTGAACGAATAGGCCAGGAAATAAATGCTTTCCTGTGCCCCATCGAGCAATTCCACCAGCCGGGCAGCCACGCCATCATCCGGCGAGAAATAGATTTCCACATCCGTTCCATCGATGGTCACGGCAGGATTGGGAGTCTCAGCCAGGGTGTCAGGGCCGAAAAGATCAGCCTCAAACATCTCGTTGAACTCGGTGGTGTAATCCTCCGCCACCTGCACCGAACGAATGCGCAGGAAGTTATTATCGTCTTCATAAGCCCCGTTGGTGGTGAAATTCATCGAACCCAGCCAGACCTCGGTACGGTCGATGACCACGAACTTGTTGTGCATCAAACCCTCGCGCTGGTCGCCGATCACTTCGATCCCGGCATCCATCAACTCCTGGAACTCCTCCCCATCCAGATTGTCACTCTCAGCCACCACGCGCACCTGTACACCGCGGTTGTAAGCATGGATCAACGCATCACGGATGGACCACAAGTTCAGGTTGTAAATGGCAACATCCACCGAGAGCCGCGCTGCATCGATGGCCGCCGCCAGGGCCTCATCCGGCCCGCCTTCGTAGTCAGCGGCACGCGGGTCGCTGGGATCGGTAAAGTAGATTTCCAGCCAGGCGGAGGAACTCTCTACCGGTTGGGTTGTGGTTTCACCAGGCAGAGGCAGGTCAGGGGTCGGGGTTCCGACGCAGGCCATGACCGAAAAGATAAGAGCAAAAATAACTGCCGAACATTGACTACGCGCAACAAGTTTGTTTTTCATGGCTCCTCCAGGGCAAAGATTTGCGCGATTATAGCACAAAGGTTCGATAAACTTCGTGGTATGCTTATCGCATGCGCAAACGGACCGTGGTCCTGTTTCTCGTCGCCAGCATGATCCTGGCCTGTGCCGTCCTCACCCAACTCCAACCCACTCTGCTGCATGCCTTCCGCGCCGTGGATGGCTCGTTTGGCATCCGCCCCATGAGCCATCAGTGCGCAGGCATTCAAGCAGACGGTGCGTCACTCGGCTGGCTCCCTGCGGCGGACTTCCGTTTTACAGTTGGACGATTCTCCGTCCTCTACTGGGTGGATAAGGATGCATGGCCCGGGCACCCTTACTGCATCGGGCAGGATGTCTGGTTCGGGGAATGACACCCGTGGAGTATAATCCCCGCTCATGAGCGAAACCGAAAAACAATCCAACAACCAGGTGGCTCGCGCCGCTGGGACAGTGATGCTGGCCTATCTATTCGGCCAATTGATTGGCCTTGCATCCAAAATCATCATTGCCGGTGCATTCGACGCCAAGACAGAGTTGGATGCCTTCTATGCTGCCAACCGGCCATCCGAAACCCTGGTGGTTATCCTGGCAGGCGGCATCCTTGTCTCCTCTTTCCTGCCAATCTTCGTCAAATTCCTGGTGGGAGAAGATCGTCCCGGTGCCTGGAAACTGGCCTCGGCTACTTTCAACTTGACCTTGATCCTAACGTCTGCTCTCGCCCTGATAACTGCCCTTTTTGCGTGGCCCATCGTTCATTACATTCTAGGAAAAGATTTCGCCCCGGCCGAGCAAGCTCTGACCGTAGAACTTTTGCGTATCCAGTTGCCATCGGTTGTCTTTTTCAGTCTAAGTGCCATCGTGGTAGGTATCCTGAATGGACATCGGAAATTTTTGATCCCGGCTTTCTCCCCTGCCATGTACCAGTTGGGCCAGATCTTCGGGGCAGTGGTACTTGGTCCAAAAATGGGAATCTATGGATTGGCATGGGGAGTTGTCATTGGTTCCGTCCTTTCCCTGCTCATCCAAATCCCCTTCCTGCCACGGCTTGGAGGCCGATTCACTCTGACCTTCGGATTGCACAACCCGGCTGTGGGCGAGGTCTTCCGCCTGATGGGACCGCGTGTTTTTGGGGCAGCAGCAGTCCAGGCCATGTTATGGGTCAATACTCGCCTGGCATCCCGCTACGATGGCGCAGTCTATGCCATAACACTGGGTTTTATGATGATGTACATGGCCCAAGCCGCCATCGCCCAATCCGCGGGGACGGCCGTGCTGCCAAC
>CAZRCR010000181.1:0-5153 GCA_964598615.1 uncultured Anaerolinea sp. | reverse complement strand
TGTTCCTGCCGGCCCTGGCCTTTTTGCTTATCTCCGAGTTCAACGGCTCCGGCGCGTTCCTGCATTCCGTCCCGTTGACGGACATCATGCTGGTGGGGGCGGGGCTGGTGACGGTCTTCCCGCTGCTGCTCTTTGCTTCCGCCGCGCCTCGCATCCCTCTCACCACCATCGGTGTTCTGCAATACATCAACCCGACCATGCAATTCCTGCTGGGCGTGGTGGTCTACAAAGAACCTTTCACACATGACCGCCTGATCGGTTTTGGCATTGTTTGGACGGCGCTGATCCTTTTCTGGCTGGAAGGCCTGGTTGCGAAACGGAGGGCGGCTGCGAAGCCCCCGGTCACGTCCGCATCTGAAATACCCGGTAAGGTGAAATCATAACCTGCCGGGCTGGCCGATCTGGAGCGAATGCCCATTGACGAACAAGGCAGTTGCCAGTAAACTTGACACTGTAAAGATTGAAACCACAGAAAGAAGGAACCCGCCGTGGAAACCACTGTTCCCCTCTCCCAGGAAAAAACGAAAACCGTTCCCGCTTCGCTCACTGCGGAACTCAAGCCTTTCCCCGATCTCAAACAATTGGCCCAACTGGTAACACTCACCGCTGGAGAGCGCGAACACACCACTGTCCGTGCTCCGTTCACGGGTGAAGTGCTCGGTACGGCCCCCCGCTGTACGGACGAGGATGTGCAACTGGCTCTCCAGCGTGCCCGCGCTGCCCAGCCTGTTTGGGCGCAGACTCCCATGACACAGCGCAAGCGTATCTTCCTGCGTTACCATGACCTCGTACTGGCCCGCCAGGAGGAACTCCTGAACGTGCTCCAGATGGAGGCCGGGAAAAGCCGTCTCAATGCCATCGACGAGGTTTTCGATGTGGCCATCAACTGCCGCCATTATGCTGTGCGCGCCGCCAACTACCTTCGTCCGCGGCGGCGGAAGGGCGCGCTCCCGTTATTGACGAGCACGTTCGAGGTCCGGCACCCGGTGGGGGTGGTGGGTATTGTCTCACCGTGGAACTATCCGTTGGTGATGGCCGTCTCCGATGCCATCCCGGCCCTGCTGGCAGGCAATACCGTTGTCCTTAAACCATCCGAAGAGACGCCTTTCATCGCCCTTCTGGCTGTTTCCCTGCTCTACGAAGCCGGCCTGCCGCGCGATGCCATGCAGGTGGTCACCGGTAAAGGCCGTGTCATTGCCCCGGCGCTCATTCGCGGTTCCGATTTCCTGGCTTTCACGGGTGGCACGTCCACCGGACGGCTGCTGGCGGCGCAGGCCGGGGAAAATCTGATCAAGTGCTCGATGGAACTGGGCGGCAAGAACCCGGCCATTGTGCTGGATGATGCCGATCTCAACAAGGCCGTCACCGGCGTGCTGCGCGGCTGCTTTGCCAATACCGGTCAACTATGCGTGCATACCGAACGCATTTATGTACAGAGCGGTATTTATGACCGCTTCGTCCCGGCCCTGGCGCAGCGGGTAAAGGAACTGGCGCTGACCAATAAACTGGAATTTTCCGAAGGAATGGGTTCGCTCATCTCGCAGGCTCAACTGGACAAGGCCACCGAGCATGTGCAGGACGCTTTGCAGAAGGGCGCCACCCTGCTGGCGGGCGGCAAGGCGCGCCCGGACCTCGGCCCGTTCTTCTTCGAGCCGACCCTGTTCACGAATGTCACCCCCCAGATGGCGCTCTATGCCGAAGAGACCTTTGGCCCGGTCGCCTCGGTCTACCGCTTTGACGATGTGGAGGATGCCATCCGTATGGCGAATGACTCGCCTTATGGACTGAACTCGAGCGTGTGGACGCGTAACACGGGCCGCGGTCGGCAGATCGCCCGCCGGCTCGAAACCGGCACGGCCAACATCAACGAAGCGTTCTCCGCCTCCTGGGGTTCGGTCGATTCCCCGATGGGCGGGATGAAGGAATCCGGTCTGGGCCGCCGTCACGGTGCGGACGGCATTTTGAAGTACACCGAGCCGCAGACGATTGCCACTCAATCGGTCATGCTGATCGGCCCCAACCGCTTGCTGCCCCCCGAGCGCTATGCCAAAGTGATGACGTTTGTGCTCAAGTTGATGCGCTGGGTTCCCGGCTGGCGTTAGTTCGTTGTGGCGATGATGGCGTATTTCTCTGCCGGAGTTGCCCCTCATTCTTGAAACTTGAAAACAAGCCCGGAAACTCCGGGCTTGTTTTTCGTTCTGGCTGTGTACACTTGCTTACGGTTCAACGTGGTTCAGATCACCCGAACCGGCGATGCTCGAATTGATCTCCGGACGTCCGGAGTAGTTCACATCACCGGAGCCGAGGATGTTCACATCCAGGGAGTCGGAGACGGCGATGAAGACACTGCCTGAGCCGGAAATGGACACCTGGGCGGTTTCGCTTTCCAGACTTGCTGCTTCGTACGTGCCTGAGCCGAGGATGCCGATCTCCTGGCTGGTCACAACACCGCTCAGGGTCACATCACCCGATCCGGGAATGGACACCTTGACGGAGTCAGCGGTCAGCTTTTCGATAGCGAGGTCGCCAGAACCGAGCGTGGTGGAGATCAAACTGTCAGCGGTTACTTGACCGAGGGAGATGTTCCCGGACCCGGCCAGCGAGATCTGGACTTTCCCTGCGGCCAGATCCCCGGTCGAAATGTTGCCCGAGCCGAGCAGGGAGATGGAGAAGTCACCGGTTTCCAGGTCGCTGGTCTCGATGTTGCCGGACCCGGCCAGGGTGACCGCTTCCAGGTCCCGCACGCTGACGCGGAAGTTAATGGGCTTGGTGGGCAGGAGGGAGACCATCTTGTATTCGTCTTTGATGCCGATCACCAGCGTGTCATTCTCGACCTTGATCTCGAAGTATTCGATCAGGTTGTCCTCGGCTTCGATGGTGAGCGATTCACTGTTGCCCTGTTCGACGATCACGTTGCCGATGCCTTCCAGGGTGATGGATGTGAAGCCGGTTACGTCGCGCGGTTCGGTGACCACGTTGCCGGAACCGGTCACACCCTGGAAGCCGCAGCCAGCCGCCAAAACTGAAACGAGCAGAACGATTGTGGGGAGAAGAAGTCGCTTGTTCATGATGTTTCCTTTCTACTTTCTTTTTACGAAACCTGCCGCCCCGAGGTTGCAGGCGGCAGGGAAGGGGAGCAAATTGCCTGCTTTATTCCTGAACGTTCTCGTTTTTGCGGTTGACGAGTGCTGTGATGACCAGGAACGCGCCCAGCACCAGCACGAAGATCGGACCGATCAGCCGGACAGCCATCGATGTGGTGGCGATCAGCGCCGACATGGCGGCAAAAGCCAACCCGGCAATACCGACGATGATCAGGCCGCCCAGTTTTACGCCGTTGTTCTTCTGGAAAATTCCGATCAGGAAGAGCGGCAGGCCCACAGAGAACAGCACCACTGTCCACAGTACGGCCCAGGAGGCCCACAGGCCCGTGGCGGCGCAGAACTGCAGGATGAGGCCAACGAACCCGACGATGCTGGCGGGAATGGTCAACCAGGCATTGCGCAGGAAGATCGCCATTAGCAGGAAAGCCACACCCACGCTGATCACTTCCAACGGCCAGAAATAGACCCACAGATGCCAGTTGCCGGTGGTGGCGGCAGCAAACAGGAGTGCACCGGTGGTGAGGGTAGGCAGGCCGGGGACGAACAGGCCGCTCAGTCCGCGCTGCTTGTTGAAAACGAACGGCGGTACGCAGAAGAGCAGACCGGCCCCGATCACGGCCAGCGGCCAGGAATTGAACCCGATGGTCAGGGTGTGACCAGTCGCCTGCACGAGCAGGTTTCCGGCCAGGCCCAGCAGGGCCAGTACGATCAGGGTGACACCGAAGAGAAGAGATGTTTTCTTTTGCATGAGAACCTCCTTTTGGTTCTTGGAAAAATAAGCCGCGTCAAATACACCTGGCGGCCTTGATTTGCGCCACCAGCAACAGCACTTGCTGATGATGAAGCCGTGAGGATTAACTTGCCAGGAACATGCCGAGCGTCAGTGTGGCTACACCTGCGACCCCGGCCAGGTAAAGCATGGCCTTGCTCATTTTCTTCGTCTGCAGGCGTCCGGTCTGGCCGCGGTCATGCAGTACGAAGGGCATGGCGATGGAAAAGATGAGCAGCACCGGTTCCAGCGGCCACAGGAAAGTCCAGTGAGGCCAGTTGCCGGTCAAGCTGAAATAGGAGAAGATCAAACCATTTCCCAGGATGATCCCGCCGGGGATCAGCAGCCAGGGAGAGGTCCGGGCATGCATCAGTGTCGAGAACAGGGAACTGAGTGCCAGCAGTTCCACTGGCCAGGCATACTGGAACACATCCCAGCCGATCACGCCACCTGCCCACAGCAACAGGATATTCGCCATAACCAGGGCACCGATGGACATCAGCACGCCGGTGGTCGTCTGGTTCTGGCCTGGGGCGGCGGAGCGGCGGGTCGTCTGGTCGATATTGATCTCGGTATCGTCGGAGGCGAACCCGGCATCGGTGATCTGGTTGCGGGCGGTTCCGGAGAACACGGCCACCGGGCCCGGCTGGACCTGGGAACCGGGACGTGCCTGCGGGAGGCTGATCGTTCCCGGAATTTCGATCCCGGCTTCCCTGGCGGCGGTCACCAGCGCTTCGGCCATTTCGGCAGCGCTTTGGTAACGGTCCGCCGGGCGCTTGGCGAGGGCCTTGAGCGCCACCCGTTCAAGTGACTCGGGGATGGCCGGGTCGATGGTGTGCGGCAGGGGCAACGGGTCGTTGATGTGTTTCATCAAGATGGCCAGCGGCGTGTCGGCATCGAAGGGAACGCTGCCGGTCAGCGCTTCGTAGAAGGCGATGCCGAGTGAATAGATGTCGGATGTGGCGTCGCACTTGCCTTCCAGTCCCTGCTCGGGAGCCATATAGCTCAAGGTTCCCATCAGCGCCCCGGAGACGGTGTACTGCGTGCCACCGATGATCTGGGCGATGCCGAAGTCGGTCAATACGGCCTGACCGTTCTTCGTCAGCAAAATATTGGCCGGTTTCAGGTCCCGGTGAATGATGCCTTCGCCGTGGGCGTAGGCCAGTCCGGCGAGTACGTCGGTGAAAATGCGCACCAGTTCTCCCAGCGGGACCCGTTCGCCGCGTACGCGCATGGAATTGAGTTGAGCCTTGAGCGTGTCGCCTTCGAGCAGTTCCATG
>CAZRCR010000180.1:0-5181 GCA_964598615.1 uncultured Anaerolinea sp. | reverse complement strand
CTCTTCAGACGATGCCGTTGTTCGTGTGGGAGAGTGTTGCGAATGCAAACGGTTACAATATTCAGATCTCTCGTAATAACACTTTCACACAAATTGTTACAACTGGATCCACAACCACTGCTACCAATTTCACCCCCGGTTCACCGTTGCCTATGGGAGTTACCTTATACTGGCGCGTACAGGCTAAAGCAGTCAATGGCCCTAGTGTTTGGTCAGAAATTCGTTCCTTTATAAGTGCCTATCCTCCATCCATACCTTCGCCGTCTCTGCCGGCTAACGCGGGGCTGGTTACTGACTACACTCCCACTTTCACATGGGGTGTTGCAACTGCTCCGGCAGGAACCTACTTTGACCACTACCAATTGCAGGTTCATACCAGTAACACTTTTGTAGATCCGCTGGTATTGGATGAAGATATTTATGGTGCTTCGACGGTGAGCTATGCTCCATCCAGTGATTTCAGCGCCAATACCACCTACTACTGGCGCATGCGCTCTTTCAACTCTGACGGACAATACAGCCAATGGTCTGCCGTTCGTTCCTTCCGTACGTCAGTTCTCCCGCCCACCCTTTCTTCTCCTAGTGAAGGGTCATTGGCGCTGGTTACGATGCCAACCTTCGATTGGGACGATGTGGCTGGTGCCACCGGCTATATCATCCAGGTCTCCAAAAACAACACCTTTACCCTGCTGGTAACCACTGGCAATATCGCCACGGCTACATCCACGTATACATCCACTGTTGTCGTGCCTGCCAACATGGTTCTCTATTGGCGTGTACAGGCGAAAGCGGTGAATGGACCGAGTGCCTGGTCGGATGTGCGTTCCTTTACCAGCGCTAACCCACCCAGTATTCCGTCCTTGACAGGTCCGGCGGTAAACTTCCTGACCACTGATTTTACTCCTACCCTTACCTGGGGCGCAGTGACTGTCCCATCAGGCACGATGTTCGATCATTACCGCATCCAAATTGCCACCAATACAACCTTCACGACAGTCGTGCTGGATGAGGATATAACCACGTTGTCTCCAGGTTCCTTTACTCCTGCCAGCGACCTGAATGCCAATACCCTGTTTTACTGGCGAGTAAGCTCCTATAACACAGTAGGTCAATACAGCCAGTGGTCAGCATCTCGTACCTTCCGCACCACGGTCGCTGCTCCTGTTCTCTCCACCCCGGCAGATGGCGAGATTCTCCTGCACACTCTGCCCACCTTTGATTGGGGTGATGTGGACGCGGCCACCGGTTACACCATCCAGATTGCCCGCGATGCTGCTTTCACCAGCTTCGTCGTCAACGTCAGCCCGGCTGGAACTGCTTCTTCTTACACGCCCACCAGCCCGCTGCCGACCGGTGTAATGCTTTACTGGCGTATTCAAACCAAGGGAGCCAGCGGCTTGAGCGCCTGGTCAGAAGTTCGCACCATCATTACGGCCAATCCGCCATCGATTCCCACCCAGGTTTCCCCGGCTCCCGGTGTTCTGTTGTACGACTATACGCCTACCCTGACTTGGAAGACCGTGCTCATCCCGACCGGTACGGCTTTTGATCATTACCAGATTCAGATCGCAACGGACACTGGCTTCTCGAGCACCGCAGTGGATGCTGACGTGACAGATTACCTGACCCCATCTTATACCGTTTCCAGTGCGCTGGATGCCAACACGGCTTATTACTGGCGCGTGCGAGCCTTCAATACGGATGGCCAATACAGCCAGTGGTCCACGGTTCGGACGTTCCGCATGTCTATGCTCACACCTGTCCCGTCTTCGCCATCGGATGGAAGCACCGCCGTTTCCCAGAAGCCGACCTTTGACTGGAACGACGTGACCGGAGCCACCAGTTACACCATCCAGATCTCTCGTAACGCATCCTTTACGGATCTTGTGGTGAGCGCCAATGCCTCGACTTCTACCTACACTCCTGTCGTGAACTTGCCTGCGGGTACCACAGTCTACTGGCGGGTGCGCGCCAATGGCCCGAACGGACCGACAACCTGGTCCACTACCTGGACGGTGATCATCCCGTAACCCACTCCGGGCAGTGCAATCCGCTGCCAGCCGCATAGCAAAAGGCCGAGGATGGTTTCCCATCCCCGGCCTTTTTTATTTGTTCAGATCAGGCTTGCAGGTTTTCCCACTCAGCCAGCAGTTCATCCATTTCTTTCTGAACGCGGGCATAGTCGCGGCCCAACTGGGCTACACGTGCAGGGTCAGCCGGAGGGTTTTCCAGGCGGATGCCAATACCCGCCAGTTCGGACTCAAGCGCTGCGATCTTGTTTTCCAATTCCTGCGTCTTGGCCAGTCGCCGCCGTTCAGCTTTGGCGGCCTCTTTGGCTTCGGTCGTATCCGGGCGGCGGCCTTTGTCGCTGCGGACAGCGCCTCCGGCTACGGCTTCTTCCTCTGCCCTTAGCGCGGCCAGACGTTCGCGTTCTTCGCGACGCTGGCTGTAGGTGCCTTCAAAGACTGTCAACTGCGCCTCATCTGGTTCGACCTCCCAGATCTGGGTGCCGAGGGCGTCGATCAGGTAGCGGTCGTGGGTCACCAGCAGGATCGTCCCGTTGTAGTTTTCGAGTACGGCTTCGAGCACTTCCTGTGAGATGATATCGAGGTGGTTGGTGGGCTCATCGAGCAGGAGCAAGTTGGTATCCTGCAGGGCCAGTTTCGCCAGCGCCAACCGTCCTCGCTCGCCGCCCGAAAGGACGTTGACCTTTTTGTAGGCATCGTCGCCTGAGAAGAGATACTTGCCCAGGTAATCGCGGATCTGGCCGGGCAGCCAGTTGGGCATGACCGTATCGATCTCCTGCAGGAGCGTGTTCTCAGGGTTGAGTCCTTCGTGTGCCTGGGCGAAGTAGCCGATCTTCAGTGACGAGCCAAGGATAACTTCGCCGCCCAGCGGTTCGAGCTGACCGAGCGCCGTCTTCAGGAAGGTTGTCTTCCCGGCCCCGTTGGGGCCAATCAGCGCCGCACATTCGCCGCGTCGCAAGACGATGTCGGGAGCCTGGAAGAGGAACTTGTCGGGGTAACCGACGCGCAGGTCCGAGGTCCGCAAGACGAGTTCGCCGGAACGGTCCGCGGTACGCAGGTTCAGATGCAGACGCGGCAGCGTCCGCATGGGCGGGCGCAGGGCGCGCACGCGTCGTTCCGCTTCTTCCGGTCCGAAGGGGGAAGTGGAACGGTCGAGGTCCTCGGCAAATTCACTCCACTTCTGGTTCAGCACCACTTCCATCCCCTTTTGCTCGATGGCTTCCACGATGCGGGTCAGACGGCGCAATTTGCCCTTGGCCTGACTGACGTTCTGGCCGGAGATGTTCTTCTTGATGTACTCGACATCCTTGAGCAGTTTTTCCTTCTCGGCATCGAAGGTCTCGCGGCGGTGCTCCCAGCGCAGTTCACGCGTTTGCAGATAGGCAGAGTAGTTGCCGGGGTAGTACTCGGTGGCGCCAAAAGCCATCTCAAGGATGCCGTTGGCGGCCCGGTCGAGGAAGTAGCGGTCGTGCGAAACGATGACTGCCGCACCGTCCCACTGGCTCAGGTAACTTTCGAGCCATTCCACGGCAGCGATATCGAGGTGGTTGGTGGGCTCGTCGAGCAGCAGGATGTCGGGGTTGGAAAGCAGCAGGCGGGCGAGATAGGCGCGCGTGCGCTGCCCGCCCGAGAGGTGGTTAAGGGGCAGGTGGTAGTCTTCGGACGAAAAGCCGAGACCGGTGAGGACCTGTTTGATGCGCGTCTGGTACGTGTAGCCGCCGCGCCGTTCGAAGTCGTGCTGGAGCGAACCATAGCGGACCAGGGCGCTGTCGCGCGTTTCCGGAGCGGACATCAGCGCCTCGAGCCTGTGCAGTTCCTCCTGCGTGGACAGCAGGTCGGCGAACTCGTTGACGCACACTTCCCAGACCGTTTCTCCGTTGCCTTCGAACTCGGCTTCCTGGGGCAGGTAGCCGATACGCAGGGATTTGGCGCGGGCTATTGTGCCGCCCGAGGCTTCGTCGATGCCAACGAGGATGCGCAGCAGGGTAGTCTTGCCACAGCCGTTCGGTCCGACCAGTGCCAGACGTGAGCCTTTGGGCACGGCAAACGTAACGCCAGTGAACAGGTCCACCGGGCCGAAGGATTTGGAGAGGGAGTTGACGGTGATAAGAGACATGAGGCAGTTGCGGGGTACGAGTTGTTAGTTTTCTGTAGTTGGAGCGCCCCGATTATACCTTACGCGTTCCGGGAAAAATAAAAGCGGGTGACCTTTTTTGGACGCCCGCTTCTCTATTTTTATTTTTCTTACGGTTTCTCTATTTCCCTGTGAACTGCTGCAATGCCAATCGCAGGCGTTCCTCCACATCTTGCGGGGCATCCTTGGGGATGGACTGGATGGCGGTTTGCGCTTCTACGACCGAGTAGCCGAGCGCCGTCAGCGCAGCCAGCACTTCACTGTCCGCATCAGACATGACGGCAATGGACTGGAGCGCATCGGTGGGCTTGAGCCGGTCTTTGAGATAGAGCACGATCTTCTGGGCAGTCTTCTTGCCCACGCCGGGGACGCGCCCCAGCAGATCGGGATCCTCGCCGAAAACGGCGCGCTGGAGCAGGTCGAGCGAAGTGCCTGACATGACCGCCATCGCTGTGCGCGGGCCAACGCCATCGGTACCGAGCAGCAGGTTGAACAGGTCACGGTCGGCTTTGGTCTCGAAGCCATACAGATTCCAGGCATCCTCGCGCACGACCAGGTGGGTGTAAAGCATGGTTGTCTCGCCGGCCTGCATCCGGGTCCGCAGCGGGGCAGGGACAAAGACGCGCAGGCCAACGCCGCCGGTCTCGATGATGACGGCATTGTCTTCGATCTGGACGATTTCACCGCGCAGGGTAGCGATCATAAGGGAACCTTTCGTTGGAACCTAATAGCGCTTTGTGTTCAGATGGGTTATGGCAATGGAGAGCGCGTCGGCGGCGTCATCGGGTCTCGGGAGGGCTTCCAGGTTCAGCAGGATCTTGACCATTTCCTGGACCTGGCGCTTGGTGGCCTTGCCGTAGCCCACAACCGCGTTCTTCACTTCCAGGGGGCTGAACTCGGACACCGGCACATCGGCGAGCGCGGCGGCAAGGGCTATAACGCCGCGCGCCTGCGCGACCGAGATGCCGGTGGTCACGTTCTGGGAGAAGAAAAGCTTCTCGATCGTGACGGCTTCGGGCG
>CAZRCR010000179.1:0-5213 GCA_964598615.1 uncultured Anaerolinea sp. | reverse complement strand
CCTCGAACAAGCGCAGTTTTTCGATGGCTGTCGCCATGGTCATGGTAATCGTCGCGAACAGCCGCGCATGATCCTCGGTAAAGAAAGCCGGTTGACGACTCTCTGCACTCAAGACACCGATCAAAGCATTCCCCGCCACAATCGGAACGCATAAAACTGATCTTGTTTCCGGGCTGACCTGCGAGTCTTGCTTTTCCTTCCTGACATCCTCCAAACGACAAGATTGATGTGTTTTCGCTACGCGCCCAGGAATCCCTTGCCCAAGCGGAAGGCCACCCCGCCAAGCATCATTGACATCTCCATAAAAGGATGGATGAACGGTAAGCAATTTGCTTGCCGGGTCGAATACCATAGCGCCAAAACTGTTCAAGTGAAAAGCATTGGTAACGATACGAGTTACATCTTCTATAATCTCATCGGTAATGACCGCCTGCATACATGCCAGTGAGACCTGATGAAGAACCTCCAATTCTTGCAACTGGCACTGACGAGTTTGTTCCGCCTGCATTTTCTGAATAGCAGCCCCCATCAGGCTGGCAGCAGCCCTCAAGGAGTCGACTTCCACCGGATACCACTCTCTCTCAAACCGGCACTCATCGAAGCCAATGAAACCCCACCATTCCGCCCCAACGAAGATGGGCATGACAAGAATGGAAATGATTTCTTGCGACACAAGAAGTGCTCGCTCGGAAGCAGGGAAAGTCGAGACATTGCCAACAACAATGGCATTTCTCGCCATTTTTCTCCGCCAGCGAGAAAACCCATCCTGCTGATATGAGATTTTCAGCAAATCCTCATTATTAATTTGCGGTGAAATACCATCAGCGCACCATTCATAGGCCTGGGTCATTGCTAAATCGCCAGCGGGATCGCGGAAATTTTTGAAAATGTATACCCGGCTGGCATCAGTCGCGTTGCCAAGCCGGCCCAACACCGCATCAATGCATTGTGTCCAGTCAGGGGATTTCAAGAATTGTTCGGAGGCAAAACCAACTGCTTCCAAAATCGCATCGCGACGGCGGAGGGCATCTTCACTCCTCTTTCGTTCGGTAATATCTTGCGCCAAAGCAAAAAGGATATCCTTGCCAAAATAAGTACCTTTATAAACGCGCACTTCTTTGGGGAAACTCTCTCCACTTTTTCTCATCCCCCAAAATTCGAAGCTCTGTGGTTCGCCCGCGAAAGCACGTTCCAGCATAACGCCAAGTTTGTCGAAGTCATTCTTTCCAGGTGCACTAATATCGGCAGGAGTTTTGCCGATAAAGTATTCCCGCGGATAGCCATACATGTTGACCGCACCCTGATTCACGTCCAGGAAACGGCCATCTTTGTCCTGGATATATACGGCATCCGAAACACTATCGAACAATCCGCGGTAACTGGCTTCACTTCTCCGTAGTGCATCCTCCGATTTCTTACGAGCGGTTATATCGCGGAACAACGCGCCGATCTGGTAGCCTCTCCCGGTTTTTACGGCAAAGGAGATCTGTTCTACAAAACGGATTTCTCCATCCGGCCTGCAAAGGGTCACTTCAACCGGACGATTGAATAAGGGGGATTCCCCCGTACGCAATGCTTCCAGAATCATTTCTTTGCGGAGCTCGCCGTTTTCATTTTCAAAAAATTCAGCTTGTAATTTCCAGAACGGAATGCCCAGCACCTGATTGCGATCGATCCCGGAAATTTCGGCGATGGCTTGATTGAACTCGACAACCATTCCATCCTCATCCACCAGAACGATCCCCTCGGTGGCCTGCTCAATCACATTACGGAATTTATTCTCGCTCTCCCGTAAGGCATCATCCGCTTGCTTTCGACGAATGGTCTGCCAAACCCCATCCATCAGGAGCGTCAATTGTTTGACATCCATATCGTTGTAGAGTGTTGGTTTGTTGCCAACCCCGGCCACAATAACAATACGACCGCCATCGAAGATCGGGACGTTCATGTGTCGAACAAGAGCGACATGGCCTTCAGGAGCGCCTTTCTTTTTCGAGTTCGGCTGCCCATAATCATTGGTAATCACCGGCTTTCGTTGCCGGATGGCCTCGCCCCAAAGTCCCGTATCTTTGACCTTATAAACAATGGGCTTATTTTCTATTTTGCATTGTTGCATCGCCACTTTAGACCAGGCATGCATTATTAATGTTTCTTCGTCTTCGCTGACAAAGGCAATATAGCCAATAGTACTGCCTGTCAATTGAACAGCCTGCTCCAATGCAAAATCCGTCAACTCATTCAAGGGAGATTCGCTCATCTGGGAAAGCTTGAAGAGCGTCTCCACGCGCTGGGAATTCAACCGCCGTTCTTCCTCTGCCTGCTGCTGACTGGAAATGTCCCTCACCATGACCTGAATGGCTGGATGCCCCGAGTAGGCCATTGGCATGCTGGAAACTTCCACATCCAGGCTGGTACCATCACGCCGTGTCAATTTTCCCCTGGCTGGACGAACCGGCTTTGACCGTTTCATGGCCGCATCTGTTTGGAGGTCCAGGATATGGAATATGTCACTTCCGATAACATCGGTGATTGGTTTACCGATAATCTCGTCCGGTTTGCCAACACCAACCAATTCCATTCCTGCCTGGTTAATGTAGGCAATCTCCAATCCCATATGGACCAGAATTGCCTCAGGGGAAAGCTCCACCATTTTCCGATAGCGTTCTTCGCTTTCCATCAGGGCCACTTCGGCCAGCTTTCGATCTGTAACATCCACCATGATCCCTTGCCAGATCGAAGAACGCCCGGAAAAATCGCGGATTAGAACTGCATGATCCTGGACCCACAACAATTTTCCAGCTTTGGAATAGATGCGATATTCGGCCTGGAAAGGCTTTTTGGCTTTATAAGTGGTTTTATACAATGCCAGGACACGTTCGCGGTCCTCCGGATGGATCGACCTGGACCAAAGGTCATAACTCTTCACCCATTCGGTCGGGTCATACCCCAGGATGCTGGTTACCTGCGGGCTGACATAACGACTTTCCCCGACATCATCGGCTGAGACTGTATAAACAATAGCCGGGATTTGTTCCACAAGGGCACGATACTTCTGCTCTGTCTTGAGGACGCTCTGCTCTGCTTGTTTTTGCTCCGTAATATCACGAACGATCGTAAGAATGTGATCTTCCTGGAAAGGCACCATCCGGGCTTCAAAATAATGTTCACTGCCAGCGATATTCAGACGATACTCAAAGATTTGAATCGTTTTCTGTTCCAGGGCAGCATGCAAGTGAACCATGATCAGGTCAGCCAGCCAATCCGGCATCACCTCCCGCACATTTTTTCCTAAAAAGACATTCGGTGGCACAAGGAGTTTTACATTTTGATCGGCTTTGTAGTCCAGAAAAACCCCACCTCGGTCCAGATGGAACATGATGTCTGGAATGGCATTTAAGATAGCAATCTTTTCCTGTTCGCTCCTGCGTAGGCTTTGCTCGGACCGTTTTTGTTCGGTGATATCTGTAATCACCCCAACCAGTCCGGTAATCTTTCCATCGATAACCAAGGCATGTGTGGAAACATTGACAAACAGGATATCCCCGCTTTTATGGATAACCCTGAATTCAGTAGAAAATTTTTCCCTGGATTGTATGGCTTCGTTGAAACGTCGCATAACCTCCGGATAGTCATCCGGGTAGACAAAGTGGTCAAATGGAGCACCAAATAATTCCTGGGGAGAAAAGCCAGCGAAACGTTCAATAACCGGGCTTATATATATAAATTGGCCCTGTAGATCAACTGCAAAAACAACTTCGTTCAGATTTTCAACCAGCACACGGAATAAAGTATCGGAGCCCGTAATGCCCGCGCTGTCTGCGATTCGGCGCAACACATCATCCCCCTGCTTGGATTGCCCGGATTTCCGTCGGACCCGCTTCCCGCTAGAAGCCTCGGTATGCATACAAGTATTATAGAGCAAATCCTCGCAGTTGTAGATTGATTTGCCCTTAAAGGTTCATCACAAAAACAGCGCAAAAAACTAAAACAAATGCAAATCGGAGCAACGAACGTGGGAAACAAAAAACGAGCCTTGACAGACTCGTTTTGTTTGAGGCGTCGACGGGATTCGAACCCGTGGTGAGGGTTTTGCAGACCCTTGCCTTACCACTTGGCCACGACGCCTTATATTGAAATCAAGGATTGCCGACTGACATCCTGCAACCATCAATCTGCAATCCTCAATCTGTAGAGCGGGCGATGGGATTCGAACCCACGACCTTCTCCTTGGCAAGGAGACGTTCTACCACTGAACCACGCCCGCAAACGGCCTTATTTCTGGCCGAGAGGTGCCGAGACCCAGGATCGAACTGGGGACACCGCAATTTTCAGTCGCGTGCTCTACCAGCTGAGCTATCTCGGCCTGGAAACGTTCCTTCAATCGAGCGGGGGAGATTTTACACGCAGAGAGGAAGATTGTCAAGCAACGCGCAAAGGCCAATTATGGCTTCCTGCACAACAGCCGGGGAAACGGTTCATTTTTACAGCCTTTTTACATCCCTGCCATACTCCGCTTACTTGACACTTTTACAATGGAAACATAAACCCAAAAGGAGAGAAAACCATGTTCAAGAAAACTATTCTGCTCGCCCTTGTAATCGCACTTGGTCTGGCCATTCTGCCCTTCACCGGCGCTTCCGCCGAAGAGACCACGCCACCCACTGACCCGGCTGTCAGCAATGAACGGATCGAACAGGCTTGGGCACGCCTGCAATCCACTTATGTCACCCAAAGTGAACGGCTCGCCAAATCGGACACTGTTACGGAAAAGATCGAGACACGTATCGCACAGGCTAACGCCCGCGGTTGGGATACGACCGCAGTACAAGCCGCGCTCGACGCCTTTATAGCCGCTCTGCCGAATGCAAGCGCTGCACATGAGCCAGGCGCGGCCATCATCGCCAGCCATGCCGGTTTCGACGCCAGCGGCAAAGTGACCGACCGGGCAGCCGCCGTCCAAACACTCAAGGATTTGCGTCTGGTCATTAAAGACACACGCGCCGCCATGAACGGAACCGGCGAAGCTCTCAAGAATGCGATCAAAGCCTTTCTTGAAGCTCACAACCTGAACAGTTCAGAAACCGTAAATCCGTAAAAACATCCCATTCCATCTCTCCCCTCCCCCGAAATCGGGAGAGGGGAATTTTCCTTTTGCAGTAAAATCGATACGACAAACCGTAATACAAATTTCATTCCGCTTTCCCTGCGAGGAC
>CAZRCR010000178.1:0-5216 GCA_964598615.1 uncultured Anaerolinea sp. | reverse complement strand
CTGAATACGCAGGTCGCGCGCCGGCTCATTGAATGGCGGGATATGGCGGGGAGCTTGCAAAATGACTTTTAACATGGTCAACTCATTGGTTGTTGGTCTATCACAATTGTACATGCAGGATCGCCGCAAGCGATACAGCTTTTTTCTTCCACTTGAAAATACTTTCCCCCACTAACCCAATATAGTGCTTCCTGTAACAGCCCTACTGCCAGATGGCAACATGAACCGTTAGCCTGGCTCAACTCTGTCGACGCGACTTGCCTGCCCCAGCAAAGCGGACAGCGCTCTATATTCCAGTAAATATAGCGCTCATCGCGTTCCAATCTGACGCGCTGGTCAGTAAAATTATTGAACAGGGCTGCAAACGCTTCACTGCCCGCCGTCAGTTTGGATGGGATTGGCAGGAGGCGAAAAGCCAAATCGGTCAGACCAAGTTCCGGGCCAAATTCACGCAAACCGTACTTGAAACAGGCACGCCCAACGCGTAAAGCCAAACCGCGCCCGGCTCGAGGTCCGTATGCCGCTTCAAGGCCAACCTGCAATTCGCTGACATGTTCAAAAGGGAAGCGCATGTCCTGGTTATGTGGAGGATAATTGTTGATATAGTCAGCCAAATGCGAGAGATGGAGGACAGCATTCAGACCGCTATGTCCGAGGATTTCTTCCATTGCCAGCAGAATAATCCGCCCCATGCGGTTGGGATAGTAGTAATTTTGAGTTGTCATTCCGTGGGAGTATCCTCGTCGAGGAATTCCTTGAGATTGCGCATGAAGGGCGATGGATCATCCAGCATGATGAAATGACCAGCCTTCTTGAAAAGTTCGACACGCGTATGCGCGATCCCTTCCTTCATCGGCTGCCATTGCTGCGGATGGACGATAATGTCCTTGTCGCCATACATTCCCATCGCAGGTATATTTACTTGGGAGAGCATCGGGCGCAAGTCAGTACGGCGCAGGGATGCAATACTGAGCAGGAAAGATTCAAGAGTGGTTCTCGAAAGATCGTTATCCATCATCTTCGGGAAACGCGGATCTTGGCAGATCAGCGGCGAATAGAAACGCATCCCCAGGCGAAACGCCCACATCATATTGAACAACACAGCAGCCACCGGGCGGCGTCCGGCTAATTTCAGCGGCAAGGCCAGAGAAGACCCTACGATGGGGGACCCAACAGTCACAACCTTGCTTACCCGCTTGGGATATTGGATGGCAACTGACAGGCTGACCGTCCCCCCCATACTATGGCCAACCAGCGGGGCACGGTCAATTCCCAAACGGTCCATAAACTGGTCTACAAGACTGACAAAATCCTGAACAGCATAACTATCCCGTTTTTTCCCCGACTCACCAAACCCCCAGAAGTCCAGCGCATATGTACGATAATAGGCTCCGAGATAGGCCATGGTCTCCTGCCAGAGTGCCCAGGAACCGAGCCAGCCATGCAGCAGGATAACCGGCCTTCCCCGTCCGTAGACTTCGTAATGAACAATGCCTTGATCAGTGGTGATAGAAGACACGGCGGTTTACAACAAAATGGAGAGATTATTTCTCTCCATTCTCCATTTCAGACAAAATACTGTACAACAACTCCAAGAGGATCGACTTGACCGCATCCCGGTCCGTCGCAGTGCAAGGAACCAGTTTCACCTTCGCATCCAGCCGTAAGGCATGGCGCATATCCTCCACTTCCCAGGCATCTTTCATATCCTGTTTATTGGCAGCCACCACATAGGGCGTAGGAGCATAAGCACGGAAGGTTTCCAAAATGGAACGAGCTTCGCGGAAAGTTTCGGGCCGCGTACTATCTACCAGTACGATGAAGCCCAGCATACCCTCGGAGAGGATCTCCCACATAAAATCAAAACGGCGTTGGCCGGGAGTGCCGAACAAATACAAAACAAGGTCATCATCCACCGTGATGCGGCCAAAATCCATCGCCACCGTGGTGGCTTCTTTGACAGCTTTTTCAGAAGCGCCGGAAATCTTGCGCTCGGTAGACACAACGTCGATTTCGCTAACTGAACGGATGAATTCCGTTTTGCCAGCGCTGAAGGGGCCTGTAACAACCATTTTGACAGTTTGCATAAGGACAATCCTGATGAGAAAGGATTAGAGAGAACGAATTCGATTAATAAGACGATTGACAAGGGATTTCTGTTCTTCCTTGTCGTCTGTCGGGAACACACGCACAGATGGAACCTGCGTCTGGGGACCTTCGGCCCGAACTACTTCCACCAACCCAGCTTGAAGCAATCCATATACGATACGCCGGATCTCCAAGTCATTCATCTTCGTGGCACTGGCAATCTGGCGCATGGTATTGCGGGGGTTAATGTAAGAAACAACGCGCCACTCTTCCACGCTCAAATTGACATTGCGCAGGTTCGTGCCGGGGCGGTCAGTAAACTTGAGCGCCATATCCAGGCTGGGAATTTCATCCTGCAACTGCTCCCATTCACGCATCTGGCGGGAGCCTTCGATGATCAGGTTTTCCAAGTCCAGCCGCACGCAAATCCGATCTTCCGGAGGAAGCATATCATTATCGAAGTGGAAGAAGCCCTCAACCCAAGTGAACAGACGTTGGACAATATCGGCGAAGTATTGCTGCAGACTGGTAAGGATATCTTCCTGGGAAAGATAACCAGCATTGATAAGCAACAAGCCGAGTTCTTTGTCGGTAATATGTGCACCGCGCTGCTGAATGGATTTGTAATATCCAGAGGAAAGCTTCTTGGCTTTGTTGAGTACGGCGGCCAGACTGTTGTCTTCCTGTCCCACCTGGGCATAGGCCAATTTTCCGTCGCGAAATGAAATCTTGGCCGTCTCGCTGGGACCCTCAACGACAAGCGTCCCCGTTTTACGGGCCAGGTTGATCAAGTTCAGTAATTGAGTAATGGTGAAATCGCGCAAGTTGCCGCGCAGTGCCATGCTGTGCCTCGGATAGTCCCAGGGGATAAAAGTCAAAATGATTATACATGTAAGGCAGAGATGCGTCAAAGGTGGATTCGCTATCAAAACCGTATGTTATAATTTTCGGACTATCCAGGAGCATACAAAATGCTTAACATTCAGATCACCTACTGCACGGTTTGACACTATACAGACCGGGCCGTGAGCCTGGCAAAAGAATTACTGGGCCGCTTCGAGCCAGAAATCGAAACGCTGACGCTGATACCCGCAGACGGAGGCAGGTTCGAGGTCCAGGTGAACGGTACACTGGTATACTCCAAACTCCAGACCGGACGACATGCCAATGCAGGCGAAGTTGCCAGTCTGGTTGAAAAAACTTTGAAAAAGTAGGGGCAGGCTTGGGTCTGTCCCTACCAAGAGGAACTTATGGCTAAAAAAGGCCGCGTTTTTTCCGGCATCCGCCCCACAGGGCGCGCCCACTTGGGCAATTATCTGGGCGCATTCAAGAACTACGTTGCACTCCAGGATGATTACGAGTGCGTTTACTGCATTGTGGACATCCATGCATTGACCACGGTCGAGGATACGCTCAACCTGAAGCAGAACACCTACGATCTGGCGCTTGATCTGCTCGCCGTGGGTATCCGCCCGGAAGAGACCATTCTCTTCGTGCAAAGCCATGTGCCGCAGGTGACTGAACTTCACACGATCCTGTCGATGGTCACGCCACTCGGCAAACTGACCGACCTGCCGACCTTTAAAGAGAAGGTGCGTCAAAACCCGAACAACGTCAACTACGGACTGGTCGGCTACCCGGTGCTGATGACCGCTGACATCGTGCTCTATAAATCGGACCTCGTGCCTGTTGGCATCGACCAAGCCCCGCACCTGGAATTTGCACGCGAGACCGTGCGTTCGTTCAATTACCGCTACAACACCAATGTACTCATCGAACCACAGATGAAAGCCGCTGAAGTACAAAAAGTGATTGGCATCGACGGCAAGGAAAAAATGGGCAAAAGCCTGAACAACCACATCGAACTGGCCGCATCTCCCGAAGAGACCCGCCAGCGCGTCATGATGATGGTCACCGACCCACAGCGCATGAAGCGCACCGATCCTGGCAACCCCGATGTCTGCAATGTCTTCACCTTGCACAAAGTATTCACATCAAAAGAAGATGTAGAAATGATCAATGTGGAATGCCGCAAAGCGGGCATTGGCTGTGTGGACTGCAAGAAACGCTTCGCCGAGAATCTGAACAAGGGACTGGAGCCCTTCCGCGCCAGACGCGCCGAGATTGCGGCCAAACCGGACCTGGTGACTGCCACGCTCGAAGATGGCGCCAAGCGCGCCCGGGCATTGGCCGAACAGACAATGGTGGAAGTTCGCAAAGCAGTTCAATTACCATAAAAAGCGAGAGCCTGTATTCGAGATTCGTTATTTGAACATCGAATAACGAATCTCGTTTTGTAAATCGGGAACTTCATGCGCATCCTTGTTCAGCGAGTAACATCCGGAAAAGTCAGCATCGATGGTCAAACTGTGGCCCAGATTGGTCGTGGTTTGGTTGTTTTGCTTGGCGTCGGTCAGGGCGATACTGAAGAGAAAGCCGCCTTCCTGGCCGAAAAAGTGGCCCAACTGCGCATTTTCGAGGATGCCGAGAGCAAGTTCAATTTGTCGCTACTCGATGTTAAGGGTGAGGTCATCGTTGTTTCGCAGTTCACACTTTACGGCGACGCGCACAAGGGGAGGAGACCATCCTTCTCAGAGGCTGCCCGGCCCGAGGTCGCCGCGCCGCTGGTGGACAAATTCTGTGAATACCTGCGCTCCCAGGGTGTCTCCACCCAGACCGGGGTATTTGCCGCCCATATGCTGGTGGAGATCCACAACGACGGCCCCGTTACAATTTGGTTGGAAAAATAGCCCAACTTATGCTTGCTTGACGCTTTAGAAAGGTTGTGCTAGTATCACTTTGCTATCCCTTTAAGGTTCGGAGGAGAAAAGAATGTCTAAGAAATTGTACGTTATCTTTGCGCTTACCATGGCGGCCACAATCCTGTTGACCGCTTGTGGACGTTCCGCGGGTCCATCCACACTTCCCACAGCCACGAGCAACGCCACTCGCGCTGTGGGCGGTGGTACCGATGCCACCCCCACCGGAATGTCGCAACTTTCGGGTTTTGCTACGCAAACCGCGCTGGCCGCCCAGGGCATCACACCTGGCGCGGGGACTGCCAACCCCACCCAGGCAAGCACTTCTCTTGTTCCCCCCACCGGTGCTGCCACCACTTTGGTCACCAC
>CAZRCR010000177.1:0-5217 GCA_964598615.1 uncultured Anaerolinea sp. | reverse complement strand
TTTGCCCCTACCATTGACTGTTCTATGAAACATCTCTTCCGCCTGCTTAAGTTCATCAAACCTTATTCCTGGCAGATTGTGCTCAACCTGTCCATCCTCTTGGTGATGACGGGCCTTTCGCTGATTGTGCCGCAGATCTTGCAAAACGTGATCGACCAGGGCCTGCAAGCCGGGGCAGCGCCGTTCCTCGTCCGGTCGGCTCTGATCCTGTTCGGCCTGGGCGCGGGTACCGCGCTTCTGAACCTGGCCCAGCGTTACCTGACCGAGTGGATCGGCGCCCATGTGGGCTATGACCTGCGCAATGCCATGTACGACCGTATCCAGTACCTTCCGTTCACCTACCACGACCATGCCACCACCGGCCAGTTGATCAACCGCTGTATCGAAGATGTACGCGCTGTGCAGAATTTTGCCGTGAGCAGCATCGTCGAAATGGTGCAGTTGGGTCTGCTTTCGGTGGGGGTGGTGACCGTTCTCATTGTCCGTAATCCCTGGCTGGCGCTCGTGTCCCTCCTGCCGCTTGTCCCCATGATCATGATGACCACTGACTTCGGCCAGCGCATCACCCGTCTCTTCTATGATGTGGACAACACCCTCGGCGACCTCTCCGCTCATTTACAGGAGAACGTGTCCGGTGTCCAGGTGGTGCGCGCCTTTGCCCGCGAGCCGCACGAGATCGAGCGCTTCGACCAGATCAACCGGTCCTATTTCAAGGCGCGCGTCAGGGTCATCAGCGAGTGGTCGAAGGTCATGCCGACCACCAACCTGCTCATCACTCTCGGCACCATTGTCATCCTGATGGTGGGGGGGCCGCTGGTTTTGCAGGGCAAAATGACAGTGGGCGAACTGGTGGCCTTCAATGCGTACCTGCTCATGCTCTCAGCGCCGGTCCAGCAACTGGCCTGGCTGGTCAATGCCATTGGCGAATCGGAAGCCGGTGCGCAGCGCGTGCTGGAAATTCTGGACCACCAGCCGGAGATCCAGACCCCGGAACAGGCCGTCCCATTCGGGACCCTGAGCGGGCGTGTGGAATTCCGGGATGTGACCCTGCGCTATCAGGACGAGCGCATCGACGCCCTTTCCGGCATCGATCTGACCGTGGAGCCGAACCAGGTGATCGCCTTGATCGGTCAGACAGGCTCCGGCAAGACCTCCCTGGTGAACCTGATCCCCCGTTTCTACGATGTGACTGGCGGCGCGGTATTGGCGGATGGCGTGGATGTGCGCCAGGCTGACCTCGTGTCCCTGCGGCGGCAGATCGGCATCGTGCTCCAGACCTCGCTCCTGTTCTCCGATACGATTTACGAAAACATCCGCTACGGACGCCCTGATGCAACCGCTGAGGAGATCTACGCTGCATCGAAAGCTGCCCAGGCGCACGATTTCATCACCAAGTTCGAACACGGTTACGAGACTTTGGTCGGCGAGCGCGGCGTGACCGTCAGCGGCGGGCAGCGCCAGCGGATCGCCATTGCACGTGCCCTGTTGATGGACCCGCGCATCCTCATCCTGGATGACTCCACCTCCAGCGTGGACACCCAGACCGAGAAACTCATCCAGGAAGCCCTCGACCGGCTGATGGAAGGCCGCACCACGTTCGTGATCGCCCATCGTCTTGCCACGGTCCGCCGCGCCGACCTGATCCTGGTCATGGCGAACGGGCGCATTGTCCAGCGTGGCAAACATGACGAACTTCTGTCCCAGGGCGGGTTGTACAGGGAGATCCACGACCTGCAACTCAGCCAGCAGAACCAGTTCCTCGAAGAGGGCGAGGTGGATGATGAACTCTTTGTCCGCGAGCGTGAACGCGACGCCATCAAAGGCCGCCGTTCCGCGGACCGATCGTTGACGTGAGCATGCCGTCTTGAGCATAGACTAAAACATATGACACAACAAACTACAACTATCACCCCTCCCGCCTACGTGACCCAGTCCGAGGAACTCTACGATAAATCCGTCAGCCCGCAGACGGCCCGACGGCTGCTGGCCTTCGTTCGTCCCTATACCGGGCGCTTGCTTCTCTCGGCTCTCCTGATGTTGATCGCCTCTGCGGCTTCGGTGGCGGGTCCTTACTTTGTCAAGATCGCCATCGATAGCGGCTTGACCGCCGGGGATGTGGTCACCCTGCGCTACACCATCCTGGCTTATCTGGTTGTTGCCGTAGCCCAGTGGTTCTGCACCTATTTCCGGGTCAATATCATGGCCTGGGTGGGGCAGGCGGTCATCTATGACCTGCGCAAGAAACTTTTTTCCCACCTGCAAGACCTGTCGCTAGGGTTTTATAGTCGTTACTCGGTGGGGCGTGTCATCACACGCGCCATTAACGATGTGGAAACCCTGCGCGACTTCCTGACCTGGGCGGTGCTGGCCATTGCCCGCGATGTTTTCACTCTGGCGCTCATCATCTTTGTCATGCTCGATATGGACTTGCGTCTGGCGCTCCTGACCTTCAGCGTGCTTCCCATCATGGTGCTCATCACCATCGTTTTCCGGCGTGCTTCGCGGGCTGCCTATCGCAAGGTGCGTGCCGCGGTCTCCTGGGTCAATTCAGTGTTGGCGGAAAACGTCAATGGGGTGCGCGTGGTGCAGGCCTTCTCGCGCCAGGAACGCAACTACGAACATTTCCGCGATTATGTCAACCGTTACCACCTCGAACGCGCTGTGGCTACGGCAAAACTTTCCTCGGTTTTCAGTCCCAGCGTGGATATACTCGGGGCAATTGCCACCGGGCTGGTGGTCTGGTTGGGGGGCACGGCGGTCCTTGGTCAGAACATCACTGCCGGGGTTTTGGTGGCGTTCATCCTGTATATCGACCGCTTCTTCGAGCCGATCCGCGATCTGAGCCGCCGTTACGATACGCTCCAATCCACCATGATCGGCTGGGAACGTATCATGGGTTTGATGGATACCAGGGTCGAGGTCCAGGACGCACCGGATGCCGGGGAACTGCCTGTCATCCAGGGCGATGTGACGTTCGACAAGGTCTCCTTCCACTATGCGGATGACCCGGCCCCCATCCTGACCGACATCGACCTGCACATCCGCCCCGGCGAGACCGTGGCCCTGGTCGGCGAGACCGGGGCGGGCAAGACCACCCTGGTGAAACTGCTCTCCCGCTTCCACGACCCGACCGGTGGGCGCATCCTGGTGGATGGCCGCGATCTGCGGTCCGTTACCCAGGCATCCCTGCGCCGTCAGATGGGCGTGGTACTGCAGGACCCGTTCCTGTTCAACGGAACAGTGGCGCAGAACATCCGCTTTGGGCGGTTGGAAGCGACCGATGCCGAAGTGGAAGCCGCGGCCCGTGCGGTGGGTGCACACGATTTCATTGTCAATCTGCGCAATGGGTACGAGACCTCAGTGGAGGAAGGCGGCGTGATGCTCTCGGTGGGGCAGCGCCAGTTGCTTTCCTTTGCCCGCACCCTGCTGGCCAACCCGCGTATTCTCATTCTCGACGAAGCAACCTCCTCGGTGGATACCCAGACCGAACAGGTTATCCAGCAGGCCCTGGCGCGGCTGCTCAAGGGACGCACTTCTTTCGTCATTGCCCACCGCCTGTCGACGATCACCAATGCAGACCGAATCGTTGTCATCCACGATGGGAAAGTGATGGAACAAGGTACCCATACCGAATTGCTGGAAAAGCAGGGGATGTATTACGAGTTATATCGAACAGGGTTTCAGGAGTAAAAATATCCCCTGCGAAATCAGTTTTCGCAGGGGATATTTTTTTGTTTCAACGCAGTTAACTTTTCGTTGTTTCTCTTTCTTTGCTGAGAGAATCGAATTTCTTTATATAATCCAGCATTCGTCAAGGTTTTATTCGCGGTATTTATTCTGGATGATCGCCAGAAATATTTTATTCAATTGTCCTGCGTTCTTTTCATCGGTCCAAAACCGATTACGCAGGTGAGGCCGATAAAGCTCGTAGAAAACATCGAATCCGGGCAGTTCCTGCACGGAATGGGTTACCTCCGCTTCGATGTTCCTGTTCCCCTGTATGAATGCGAATGTGGTCAGGAGGGCAGCCATTCCTGCCCCAATGGCAAAGGCGATCACGCCGTATATCGTTGCACCGTTGAAAACATCCTTGAATCCAACATATATTAGGAAGCCTAAAATCGCCGCTGCAAAGGTCAGACTGGGAACAACCAGTTCCCAGAAGCGACGCGTGATCTGTTGGGCTGTTTTCAGATAGGCGGGATAATCCGGTTCCGAAGCGAGCCAGTTCTCATCTTCGGCCAACTCTTCTTCCTCCGCTTCGGTCTCGACACTTTCCGTGAGCTCTTCCGGTTCCAGTTCTTCTTCGATTTCCAATTCCTCGATCCCGGTTTCTTCCTCCTGAACCGGGATTGTACTTTCGGCGATCTTGTGCTGGCAACTGGGGCAATCCCCGTTCTTCTCCGGCAGGACGGTCATCTTGCAGTGTGGGCAAAGGACAAGCTTTGCGCGGTTGAGTTGGGTCATATCCACTCCTCAGGCCTGGCGGTTGAGCAGTTTATGAGCCAGGTCGAATAAGGCTTCCCCCGCTTCGCCCTGCGGGTCGGCCAGGCGCAGCGACTGGAGCGCCAGGTCGGTCATCTGATCGGCGGTTTCCTGGGCGTAGAGGCGTGCCCCTTCTTCGGTCATCTGTTCGGCCAACGCGGCAACCTCTGCGGGCTTGATCGGCCCCTCGGCCCAGCGCCGGGCGAAGGGCCCGTTCTTGCCGAGTGCATACAACACCGGCAGGGACTTCTTGCCTGTCACCAGGTCCGACTCGGCGGATTTGCCTGTCAGCGCCGAATCACCCCAGATGCCGAGGATGTCGTCCTGTACCTGGAATGCCAGCCCAAGGTAGTGGCCGGTGTCGCGGTAGGCTTCCTGCATGGCGTCGTCAGCTCCGCCGAGCAGCGCCCCGAGTTGACAGCAGGCGGCCAGCAGGGCAGCGGTCTTGCCGGAGACCATCGGCCAGTAATCTTCGATGGTCAGGTCACTGCGGGTTTCATAAGACATGTCGAGGAACTGGCCGCGCGTCAGGTCGAGGCAGGTGTTGTGCAGGATGGCTGCAGCCTTGACAACCGTCTCGGCGGAGTGTGCGACTGTCAGGTCCAGCACCGCCAGGTTGGAGAGCACGAACATCCCGTCCCCGGCGTTGATACCCTGGGCCATGCCCCATTTCTTCCAGACCGTCGTCCGCCCGCGGCGTTTGTTGCTGTTGTCTTCGATGTCATCGTGGAT
>CAZRCR010000176.1:0-5218 GCA_964598615.1 uncultured Anaerolinea sp. | reverse complement strand
TGTTCGTGATGGTGAACTTGGCGTTGGCCGTGTCGATCTCGCAGGTGCCGGTGGCAGACAACTTCGGAGGAATCACCGTGTACGTTGCAGTAGGTGTAAACGTCGCCGTATTGGTTGGTGTATTCGACGGTGTAGCAGTATTAGTGGGAGTACTGGTTAGTGACGCCGTCGCTGTTGGGGTCGGGGTTTTGCTGGGCTGCGGCAAGCAGGTCCCGGTAACCGAAAGGTAGGCCCAGACCAAGTCAGCCGTCTGATATTCCACACGTACCGTGGCATTCCCTGCCGCATTGAATACGATCGGGAAGGTGGTTGTTGCGGTCAGAGGCGTGTC
Organism: uncultured Anaerolinea sp.; assembly: GCA_964598615.1. Lineage (GTDB taxonomy): Bacteria > Chloroflexota > Anaerolineae > Anaerolineales > Villigracilaceae > UBA877. The sequence goes on along the minus strand of CAZRCR010000176.1, from coordinate 4,887 downwards.
AGAGAAATTCCCGGAGCTGGGTTCATTGATCGTGTAATGACCTGACGAGACAGGTGCATTCCCAAGGTTCGAGATCGTGAAGGTTGCCGAAAGATTCGTATTGCAGCTCACCTGCAATGCCAGGAATGGGGAAGGTTTCTTGGTATTGGTGGCAGTCGGCGTATTCGTGATGGTAGGAGTATATGTCCAAGTAGGTGTATTGGTTATGGTCGGAGTATTGGACGGTGTGTTTGTCTTCGTAGGTGTCTTGGATGGCGTTATCGTCTTGGTATTCGACGGCGTATAAGTGTTTGAAGGCGTATACGAAGCAGTTCTCGTGAAAGTAGCCGTCCTTGTGAATGTGGTACTGGGAGTATATGTAGGTGTATTGGTTGGCGCTTTACAAGTCACATCATCCTGCGGAGTGCCTCCAGTATCGGGATGACCCGGACGTTGATCGACCTCCAAAACAACCTTTTGATTGTTATAGGGGCCAAAGGTAAGAGTCTTTACTTCCAGGGCATTCAACTGGATTGTGCCTGACTGGGTAAGCACTCCATTGACATACAGGCGCCAGGTTGTTGGACCGGTCATATCCTTGTCGCCAGTATTTTTGACGGAAAACTCTGCCCGACCATCCGCCAGACAAGCACCGGTCACTTCCACACTGGACTTATCCCATTCCGCTGTTGGAGTAACACTTGGAGTATTAGACGGAACACTGGTTGAAGTCTTGGTGAAAGTAGTCGTCCGTGTAAACGTAGCTGTTTTGGTAGGAGTAGCCGTTCTTGTATTGGAGGGTGTCTTTGTATTGGATGGCGTTTTTGTGCTGGAAGGCGTAAATGTATTGGAAGGAGTGAAAGTATTGGAGGGAGTAAACGTATTCGACGGCGTCTTGGTTATCGAAGGCGTGGATGTCTTCGTTGCCGTGCCAGTTGGCGTTTTTGTACTGGAAGGCGTAAATGTATTGGAAGGAGTGAAGGTGTTGGAAGGAGTGAAAGTATTTGTGGGGGTATAGGTGGTTGTAGCCGTATTGGTAATGGTGCGCGTATTTGTAATCGACGGGGTATACGTGGACGTCCTTGTGGGCGTATTCGTCTTGCTAGGTGTACTGGTCTTGGTTGGGGTATATGTTCTTGTATTCGTAGGCGTGGGAGTGGGCGGGATGCACTCGCCAGTCGCGCCCAGATCCACGGAGATCAACTCAGAAGTGGAATAATGCACAGTCACCGTGGCGTTTCCCACGGTGGTAAAAGAGATCTGCTGACCAGCGTTCAACGAGAATGATGTTGTACTCGCTGAAGAGCCAGGGATCGTAACCGTATATGTCCCAGGGTCGAGCATGTTGCCACCGGAGTTGATAATGAAAAATGTAGCGGTCGTATCCGGATTGCAGGCAATCTGCAGGCTCAAGTAGGGATCATTCACCGAGGATGTTGCAGTCGGCGTATTGGTTGGAGCAGCAACGCCAACACCCCCTGGTCGGGGTGTTTTCGTCGCAGTGCTGGTGGATGTAGCTGTCTCAGTAGGGAGCAGGGTTACTGGCTCATCCGTCACCACAGGCTCGTCTGTAATAACAGGCTCTTCCGTGATGACAGGTTCGTCGGTCACCACAGGCTCTTCCGTAACCGCGGTATCTGTCGGGGTATTGTCTCCGCCGCCCGCGCTGCCTGCCAGATTAAAAGTACAGGCCGCCAAAATCAACGAAAGAATGGCGAAAAGCAAGATGAACGAAAAAACAGTTTTTGTCTTCGACCCGGCCATTTCAGCCTCCTCAAGAAAAACAAATTATGGTTTCTTTCTGGTTCTCCAGAGAATAAAACCCATGATTCCAAAGCCGAACCAAATGACAAACCGGGCCGCCCCCTTTCCCTGCGCTTCACCCGGCATAACCGGAATCAAGCCAGGAACCGCCACCATCACGAATAACATGACCAGCAAAACTGCGAATACAGAAGCAGGAATGTACATGCGAGGTGATTTCAGGAAAGAACGCCAACCACCGGGCTCCGGCCGGACCTGCGGACCGTTTGCCTGCCATTCCGCGGCAAGCTTCGCCCGAATGCGGTTCTTCATGGCTGCATCCGGGTCACGCTCAGGGACGGAACGAGCAATAGACTTGACCGTCTCCTGCAATTTCGCTAGGTCCTGATCCGCTTTCAGCAAAGCGCCATCCTCCGTAATTTTCCTGTCCAGAAGACTATCGGTAAAATCGGCCAATTTTTCGGCGACCTTGATATGATTACGGCGATCACTCATGTTTATCGACCTGTTTTTGCAAAGCAGCTACTGCTCTTCGAAAGAACGATTTTGTAGATTCAAGACTGCGGCCTTGCAAACGAGCAATCTCATGAAAAGGCATGTTTTCAGCAAATCGGAGCAAAAGGATTTCGCGATAAGGCTTGGGCAACATGCGTAAAGCCTGTTTGAGTACAATGGTCTCGTCAGAAGTAACCGTTCCCTGTACAGCATGCATATTTTCAGAAATCGGAACTTCTGGCTGGCGGCGGCTACGATAATATCCGGCAATCTGACGGCTGGTAATCGTCCGGAGCCAGGTCCCGAACTTGGCATCTCCGCGGAATCCCTTGAGGGAACGAATGGCCGCGATGAAAATTTCCTGGGTTACATCTTCCACGTCTTCTTCCGGAACGATATAACAGACCCGTTTGTAAACGATCGGGAAATAGTATTCATAGAGTGTTGTAAATGCTCCCAACACTCCACGTTGAGCGGCCTGGACCAGCTCTTCTTCGTTAGGTAGCGATCCTGAAGTTGACATCTATGCTATAAATATAGTTGCAAAAGTGGGCGGAAAAGGGTCGTGTTCAATCTTACTATTGACAACCCGGTTATCTATTGTATCATGAGAAAAGAATCACCAAAACAGAAGAAACGCGAGGAGAAAAACATGAAAACATCATTGCGCTATTTGATCACCGCCCTGCTAGTGGTCTCTGCCATCCTGGCAGGTTGCAGCCCTAAAAACACGCCCACTTCCACTCCAACAACAATAACCGAAGCACCGGTTAACCTCGTTCCGGAGAACCTGGACCTTTCGCTTCCAGAGGCTGTCAGCAAAGATATTAAACTCGATCCAGCCACCACCCAGGATGCTGACATCTTGGCCGTCAGCAGTCTGGTATACGAAGGGTTGGTCAAATTGGACGAAAGCGACAACGTTCAACCCGCCCTGGCAATCAGTTGGACCACATCAGACGACCAACTCGATTATGTTTTGAATTTACGTCAGGATGTCACTTTCCATAGCGGCGGGATTTTCGATGCGGATGCCGTTTTGGCCAACTTCAACCGCTGGTTCGACCCGGAAGATCCGTTACACGGCACAAAAGTCTATCTGGGATGGGAACAATTCTTCCTGGGATTCAAAGGGGATGTGGACGCAGCCGGAGTCGCCATTTCCCCCTTCGACGGCGTTGAAAAAGTGGATAACTTCACTATTTTGATCCACCTTAACCGTCCCGTTCCCGAACTGTTGAGCTACCTTGCCCAGCCTTACTTCTGGATCATCGATCCGGCCGTACTGGACAGCGGCGCCGATACACTAGGCACATCCATCGAAACGGTTAGCGGCACAGGCGCTTATGTTCTCTCCGGATGGACCGATACCGGCCTGGTGTTCAGCCCGAACGCTGAATACTGGGATGCAGTTCCCACGGCTGATGTACAAATTGGCTGGAAATAAATAATAAAAAAAACAGGATGCAGGAAGTTTTCCTTCCTGCATCCTGTCAAACCGAATCATGTTCGCTGTTAGTAACCCGGCGACCAAGCTGGCGACACGATTGCATTGGCAGCGTCCCCAGCAAGCTGGCTTCTGGTCTGGCCTTGGCGGTCAACGATGTAAATGCCATTTGCTCCAGAATGGTTGGCTTGGAAAACCAGGAACTGGCTATCAGCTGACCACGAAATTGCATCAATATTCTCTTCCCCCTCTGCCAGAATAAGTGCATTGCTGCCATCCGGGCTCACAATGATCAAACTGAAAAGGTCGTTGCTATTGACCCAATAAGCAATATTCTCTCCATTCGGCGACCAAGCCAGACAACCTTCTGAACCCGGTGTTTGAGTGATGCGGGCCACATTGGAACCATCTACATTAGCAACATAGATGTCGGGATTATCGTCTGTCCAGGACAGGAAAGCAAGCCGGCTTCCATCCGGTGACCAGACAGGCCCCGAATCGGCAGCAGGAGTATCAGCCAGACGCATGAGGCCAGAACCATCTGCGTTGACCAAGTAAAGGTTGGAATTTCCATCCCGCCCGCTGACGAAAGCCAACCGGTCCCCTGTCGGAGACCAAACCGGATGAGTATCAGCTGCCGGGTCCACGGTCAAGCGGGTAAGGTTGGAGCCATCGACACGAATGGTGTAGATCTCGAGATCCCCATCCCGGTAGGAAACAAAGGCCAGGCTATTCCCATCTGGTGACCAGGCCGGGTCGACATCTTTCCCAGAATCGTCTGTCAACCGCACCAAATTGCTGCCGTCGGCATTCATAATATAAATATCCCAATTACCATCCCGGTTGGAAGAAAAAGCGATACGCGACCCGTCCGGCGACCAAACCGGAGTAGCATCTTCCGCTGGATCATTGGTCAAACGTACCAGATTGGAGCCATTGGCATCGATTCGATAAATATCGACCTGCCCTTGGCCCGAAATGAACACAATCTGCCCCGCCGGCTCAACCACCGGAGGTTCAGTAGGTTGGACATCAACCACTTCGGGCGTGACAGGAACTTCAGTAACTTCCCCATCTGCCAAACCACCTGCACCACCCAGAAAGTCGATATTCCCGGCAGAGCAGGCAGAAAGCAGGAAAACCATCCCCACGCCAAGGCCAAGCAAGATGAAAACAGGTCATTTTTTCATTATTTTTTCTAC
>CAZRCR010000175.1:0-5220 GCA_964598615.1 uncultured Anaerolinea sp. | reverse complement strand
TTGGGCGACGGCAGCGATCCGGTGACCAGGTCGAACAGTTTGCGATATGCCAGGTAGTCGCGTTCCGACAGGTTGCCCATATGATGAAGAGCGCGGGAGAAGATGTAGGCATCCTCGTAGATGCTGCGGTCGAGGATGGCCGGACGCGGGTCACGCGCCGCCTCAAGGTACTGGTCGGCGCGGTGGCCCAGGAAGTAGATCTGCAAGTGGAAGGACCAGGCTCGCATGTCCGCGTAGAAATCGGGCAGGTACGGGTTATCCGCCACCGACTCGAAGTCCGTGCGCCAACCCAGACGCGAACCGATGCGCTCGGTGAGGGAGGTCTTGCCAGCACCGATATTCCCGGCAACCACAACCAATCTTTTGCTCATACGACCATCCTTTCCTCGTACGGATATTTTACACGAAATGCAGGTTTCCCACTTACGGGTATAATCAGAACAAAAGGAGATAAATATGCCCCTATTCGGCAAGAAACCATCCGCCAATATTCCCGCCTTGCCCGCACAGGAATTGAAAGCGCGGCTGCTCGGTCTCAACCGTCCCACTGCCCCCTATCAGATCGTCGACGGCAGCGCCGAAGGCGTGGATCTGATCGCCGAGTGGAAGATCGTGGACGCGCGCTGGTACGAGGTTTTCGCCAAGGCCAGCCTGACCAAGGTCTTCCGCATCCACATGAAATTCGACATTCAAAAGAACGAACTGCGCTCCCAGGACCACGAGTACAGCGTGGCATGGCGGGCAGGCATCCCATCCCTGTCACTGGCAGCAAGTTCCTTCCAGGGACAAATGACTTCGGTCGAATTCGGCACCGCGTACGCCTTCACCGAGGAGCTTGCCCCCGGACAGGTTTACAAGTATCGCTTCAACACGAACGAACTAAAGAAACCGATCCAGGAAACGGTAACTGCCAGCGGATGGAGCTACAAAGCAATCTCGTTTGGAAAACTCTAAAGCCTCGATTTTGGGAGCAAAGATTGCTCCCAATTTTTTTATAGAGCACGAAAAACCGGACCCTATTCCTGCCGGCGAACCTCGGGCAGGAATACCCACGCTGCAACCGCCAGCACCATCAACACACCAGCGCTCAGCATCACCGTGATCGGTTCACCGAACTTTTCAGCCACCGAACCAGCCAGCAGGGATCCGAGCGGCATCGAACCGAAGAAAACGAGGGTATAGATACTCATCACCCGTCCGCGCAGGTGATCCGGCATTTGCGACTGCACCATGGCATTGCTATTGTTCATCATCATCATAAAGCTCCAGCCGATGGCCACTAACGTGACCAACGACAGCGGCAGCCAGCGAACCCAGGCCATGGCAAACATCATCACCGGCATCAGGAACGAGCCAACCGTCCACAGTTTGCCGCGAATCTTGCGTTTCCCCAGCGAGGCCAGCATCAGGGCGCTGATGAGCGCCCCAAAGCCGCGCGCCGAGACCAGCAAGCCATTGGTGGTCACATCGCCATGCAAAACGTCCGCGGCCCAGGCGGGGAGCAGGGTCATCATGCCAATCCCGAAAATGCTCACCAATCCCACTGCACTGGTCAGGATGATGATCAGGCGGTTGGTGGCAACATAATGCAAGCCTTCCTTCAGATCTGCCAACACGCTGGCACTCCGCGGTGGACGTTCCACCGGCTGGATGCGCATGAACAACAATGCTACGATCACAGCAATGAAGGAAATGCCATTCAGCGTGAAGCACCAGCCCGGACCAAAGGCAGCATACGTCAACCCGGCGATGGAAGGTCCCACCACTGTGCCGATATTGAACATGGTCGAGTTCATCGCGATGGCATTGGTCATATCTTCGCGAGGAACAAGCTCAAGGATGAAAGCAGTACGGGCAGGCGCATCGAACGCGTTCGCCACCCCGAGCAGAAAAGCCAGCACGATAATGTGCCACGGCTGGACAATATCCGTAAAGGTCAATCCAGCCAGGATGAAAGCCAATACCATCATCGCAGATTGGGTGATCACCAGCAACGTACGCCGCGGCAGGCGGTCTGCCACAACACCTCCAAACAGGGTGAATAACCAGGAGGGCAAACCGCCAAAAAAGCCCACCAGCCCCAGGTAGGCCGGTGAACCGGTCAATTGGTAAATGAGATACCCCTGGGCGGTACTCTGCATCCAGGTACCCATCAACGAGACCATCTGCCCGCCGAACCAGAGACGGTAGTTGTAATGTTTCAACGCCGCAAAAGTATCCTGCCAGCGCAATTTACCGGGAGTGCTCTCAACAGACAAAGGTCACCTCGATCAGGGATTTCGGGGAATTATAAGCGTGTTGATGGGAACAGATGATAAAAAGCCAGGTTCCTCTCGAACCTGGCTGATATCGCCGTATTACCGGCCATCCACGGGGATCTTCCAATACGTGGTACAAATATTCTGATATTCCCCATAATCATTCTGAATCACCAAGAACATATTCTTCAATGCCGGATCGACATCGAAGACCATGTAACAGGAATACCACATGCCAGGATTAATATCATCCGGGCAACCAGCCACTAAATCATGATCAACAGTATACATGGATGTCACTAAATAATTCGGCGAATAATAGACGAAATCGGTTGTCGCTGTATCGAACTGCCCCGCTACTTTGAATGTTTGATCCCAATAAAATGCCTCGATTGGCTGGGACTGTAAATTCATATACTCCACCAACAACACCATATATTCACCACTGGGAGGAGTATTTTCCAACGTGGAAATCGGCTCTTGAAAAAATTGGGGTGCGTTGACAAAGCGCACATCCATAAAATCGGAACAAGGCCCCAATGTGGCGGTCGGTTCGATCGCGTCCGTCGGGAGCACCACAGTGACGGGATCAGAGTTCGATTTCAACCCAAGCCAATCACGAATTTCGGGCACGCTGATGGAGACAATACATGCTGCAACCGCAATGCAAAGTCCAATGACGGTCAGAATGATCCCACCAATGGCAACAACTTTATTGATATCTGTGCGTTTTGCAGGTTGGGAAGATTGCATATTGGGATTCGATGATCCGGTCATATCAGCCTCAAGGTTCCATAATCCGAATTTAACAGCGCGGCCTATTATATTGTGAATATTCGCACAACACAAATTAAAAACACAGGCGGCATTTCCATGCCGCCTGTGTTTTTTGGGAATTGTTATTTCCAGGTTGCAGAAGAACCCGCATCTTCCGTTACGCTGATCAGCACTGCCCGGACAATGGTACGCTGGGCATAGGTATTCGTGCTGGCATTGTAACCGCGACAGGTGACCAGGGTGATCCACGACAGGTCTTCGTGCTGGAATGCAGATTGATCGCTTGGATCAACATCGGAAACCTGTCGGACCTGATAGACATAGCGCTGTCCATACGAGTGGACGATCACCAGATCGCCCCACTTCAAGGTCCGCAGGTACACGAATGGACCCGGCTTACCATTCGGCAGGTAGATATGGCCGGTAATGACCGAATTGCCAGAACTGGTCGGGAAGGCGGTACCTTGCAGCCAGCCAGCCCGGTTTCCCAGCCAACTGACATCCCATTGGTCATCAGCCAGCGGCACACCCAGGATATCCATCTCCACATTCAAGGATGGGATCTCCAGCCACAGGTCGCTCATCGCGAGGTAAGCCTGAGATTCTGTCTGTTCCGGCAGAACCGTCACCCGGTTCGGAGCAAAGCCGGTTACGGGCAGGGTGACATTCGATGATGTCGGCGAAAGTGCCCAGTTTGCATCGGCCGTTGCCACGCGCTGTTCTCCGGTGTCCGCCTCATCGCCATCGCCATTCAGGTCAGAGTCGATGGAAGCCTCGTTCTCGACACTCGTAACTCCAGCATCGACGGTTACACGGAAGGTAATATAGAGTTCGTTGTTGGCCGTGGCTGCGTTGGTGGCGCCATAATCCGGGCCAATCGTACCTCGCCAGAGAATACGTCCACGCGGGTAAGTGGCACTGGGCAGTTCATAATCGCACAAGCTAGTGGTGGTCAGCAAAGATGGGCTGGAACAAGTCACACTGCCATCCACATAGGCTGTCCCGACAGAGATCGGGTCGCTGACGGCAGCATCCACGCCCATGATGTTCGAACCATTGATCCAAACCATCGTCCACTGCAGGGTCGGCAAGCCACTGGCATCCATCAGTTTGACGCCAAAGGGCGGATCGAACAGAGTGGCCCCAAACGAGATCGGGGTGGGCGTATTATCCAGTTCTTCGGTCGGATCGCCATCGCCATCGCTATCAGGGTTGAGTCCGTCCTCCGATGTGTCGGTGACCGTCTCTTCGTCCGGGCTGACGCCGCTGGCGTAAGCCGAGTTCTGGAAGCTACCTTCCGCCGGGATAACCCTGACCTGCAACCTGATCACCGCCGATGTACCAGCGGGCAGGTTATCCATACCAATCAACAAATTGGTACGCGTGGAGCCGTTATAGCCAGTTGCGCCAGAGGGATTATTGACCGTGAAGTAGGCGCTCGAAAGCGACTCGACCGCGAAGGTGGTCGGGGACGGGAAAGCTATGCTCAGATTGTCTGTCACCTGAATGTTGTTTAGGGTCACATCGCCATAATTCTTGACCGTAATATCGAAGATCAAGCGATAGGTGCCAGCACTGATCTCAGTGCTACTAACCAGGGACTTGGCAACGCCAATCATGGGATGCTCTGCGCCCATAATCGTAATGATGATGTCGGCACTCGCCGTGCCGCCATGTCCATCTGAAATGGTGTACGGGAAAGTTTCCGTAGCTGTATGACCGTACGCCAGAGATGTGTAATCCGGATCACTTGTATTCAAAGTGTAGGTGTACCCGCCGTTGGCAGCCCAGGTCAGGGTGCCATAGGTGCCCGTGAGCGTGCCGGGCGTGGCGGAACCGTTCACCTGCGTCACCGTCAGGGTGTCACCATCCGGATCGCTGTCCACACCGTTGCCTTCGTCATTCGTGACCATATTCGCCGTATGCGTCGGCGTTCCGCTGTTCACACTGCTTTCGTTATCCGTGGCGGTCGGAGCATCGTTCGCTCCGGTAATGGTGATGATGATGTCAGCACTCGCCGTGCCGCCATGTCCATCCGAAATGGTGTACGGGAAGGTCTCGGTGTCGGTCACACCAGCCGCCAGGGCGATGAAATCAGGATCGCTGGTGTTCAGGGTGTAGGTGTACCCACCGTTGGCAGCCCAGGTCAGGGTGCCATAGGTGCCCGTGAGCGTGCCGGGCGTGG
>CAZRCR010000174.1:0-5225 GCA_964598615.1 uncultured Anaerolinea sp. | reverse complement strand
CAGCAATAGTGAATTGATCGAAACCACCTATGCCAATCTGGGCGTTCCGATGGACCTCGATATCTTGCGCGACGGCGAAGAGATGATCATCACCGTCACGCCGCGTGCCGAACCGCCTGAAGGCGAAGGCCCGATGGGCGTCACGCTCAAGGATTCGTTCGTTCCGGCCAAAACCTGGTTCCATACGCTTCCGGCCAGTGTCAATGCAGTTGGTCAGGATATCAGCAACCTGCTTTCTCTTCCCGGTCGTTTGATCGCCGGAACACTGTCCCCGCAAGAAGCCCAGATGGGTGGCCCCCGCACCATCTGGAACCTGTTCCAACAATCCGTCTCGCGCGATGTGGCCTCCCGCCAGGTCGATGAGACGACCGGCGAGGAGACTTCCACGCCCACCAATTACACCCTGCTCATCATCATTTCATTGACCGTTACCGTGGGAGTGGCCAACCTGCTGCCCATCCCGGCTCTGGACGGCGGCCGCATCTTCATGGCGCTCATCGAGATCGTATCCCGGCGCCGCATCCCGGCCAAGTACCAGATGGCGATCAATGGTGTCAGTTACATCATCCTGCTGCTCCTGCTTGGTTTTTTCTATATAAAAGACATCATCAACCCGGTAGCGATCACCCTCCCGTAAAGGATTTTTCATGGCACAGAACGTACCCTTCTCCGCTGTCGTGGAAGCTCTTCTGGATGACGAGCATCCCTTCCCGCCGCGCCACCTGCACCGCTTTTCGGACCTCGAGCCGGCTGACCTGAAATCCGTGCTCAAGGTGTGGCCCCGGCTTTCGCCGCGCCGCAAGCATGCCCTGCTCGAAGACCTGGAAGACCTGTCCGAAGCCGATACCCTGACCAGTTTCGATGACTTGGCGCGCAGCCTGCTCACAGACGAGGACCCCTATGTTCGCATGCAGTCCATTCGCCTGCTATGGGAATGCGAAGATTCCCGCCTTGTTTCCCGCTATCTCGACATGCTCAAAAATGACCCGGATGTGGAAGTGCGCGCTGCGCTCGCCTCTGCCCTGGGACCGTTCGTTTATCGCGCGGAACTGGATAAACTCTCTGAATCCCTGCGCAAGAACCTGGAAGATACCCTGCTGGAAGTCGCCCGTTCGGCTGGCGAGACGGTTGTCCGCAGGCGGGCGCTCGAATCGCTTGGTTATTCCGGGCGCGAAGAAGTTCCTGCATTGATCGAGGCTGCTTATCATGAAAAGAATCCGGATTGGGTGGCGAGCGCCCTCTATGCCATGGGACGTTCCTGCGACGAACGCTGGGCCAAACAGGTGCTTGCCAACCTGCGTTCCGTCAATGACGACGTCCGTCTCGAAGCAGTTCAGGCAGCCGGAGAATTGGAGCTTGAGTCGGCCCGTTCGATCCTGCTTGACCTGTTGGAAGACGAAGACGATTTGACCATCCGCAGCGCGACGGCTTTTGCCCTGTCCAAGATCGGCGGGCCGGGTGTGCGTGCCAAATTGGAGGAATTGGTCGAGGCCAGTGACGATGACGAGGAAGTGGAAGAGTTCGAGGAAGCCCTCGACAACCTGACCTTTACGGAAGAGTTGAGTTCGTCCAACTTCGAAATGTTCGACCTCGAAGAGGATGATGATTTGCACGAGGAAGAAGAGTTCGACGACGAAGATGACGAAGCATAAGGATACCCTCGTTGCTGACCATTTTTGCCAATAATATCCTGCCCATCCTGCTCCTCAGTGGAGCAGGTTTTGTGCTGGGCAGGACAATGAAACTGGACTCCCGCCCGTTGGCGCGCATCATTTTTTACATTTTCAGTCCGGTGTTGGTTTTCAACCTTATCACCAGCAGCCAGCTGTCCATTGAGAAGATTCTCCTGATGATGGGTTTTGCCGCTGTCGTGATGCTGGCATCCGCCGCAGTCGCTTTCCTGGCTGGCAAACTGCTCCGGCTCGAACGCACCGCCTTGACCGTGGCCGTGCTCACCAGCCTGCTTGCCAATAATGGCAACTATGGTATGCCGGTTATTTCCTTTGCCTTTGGGCAGGATGCGCTGGCCTATGCCAGTATCTACTTTGTGACAAGCACCCTGTTCGTTTATACTTTCGGCGTCCTGCTGGCATCTCTTGGTCACCTGGACTTGAAAGCTTCTTTGCGCAACCTCTTGAAAGTCCCGGCGATTTATGCCATTATTCTAGCGATGGTTTTCGTACGCACTGGCTGGAGCCTGCCCGAACCCCTGGAGCGAACCGTCTCGCTGGCAGCCGGAGCCGCGGTCCCATCCATGCTTGTCCTGCTCGGGCTGGAACTCCAGAAGGCCGAATGGACCCGCAACCTGCGCGCCTTGAGCGTACCGGTGTTCACCCGGCTGGTTATTGGTCCCATCATCGGGCTGGGGATGGCAGTTCTGTTCGGACTGCAGGGCAGTGCTCGTCTGGCTGGCGTGACCGAAGCCGGTATGCCCTCCGCTGTGATGAACACTGTCCTGGCTGCCGAATACAAGCTCGATTCATCGCTCGTGACCGCCGTGGTATTCGTTAGCACAATTCTCAGTCCGCTCACGCTCACCCTGCTTCTGTATTTTCTGGGAAGGTAAAACCATGCGCCGCATCTTTTTCACCATTATCAGCCTGGCACTCCTTTTCGTTTTTGCGATCCCGGCTCGGGCTCAGTCCGTCGTCGAAGTCAAGGATGTGTCGGTGGATTACGACTTCGGGGAACAGGTCTTCTTTCGGGCCACGCTCCAGCCTGCGTCCTCCATCCAGGAAGCTTATCTTTTCTTCCAGGCGTTGGACGAAACGAGCACCCATACCGTGCCGCTGACCGTGGCCGAGGATGGGCGGGTGGAGTATCGTCACGATGTTCATAATGCCTTGTTGCGCCCCTTTGCGCGTGTTTTCTTCTGGTAGAAGATAGTTCTTGCCAGCGGCGAAACCGTGGATAGTATGCATTTCTATTTTGACTATGTCGACGATCGCTATCCCTGGCAGTCTCTCGAGGGCGATAATTTGCGTGTACATTGGTATGCCGGGGATATGGCTTTTGGCCAATCTGCCCTGGATGCTGCCCGTGCAGGGTTGCAGAGCATTGCCGCCCTGCTGCCGGTTTCAACCGACAACCCGGTGGATGTTTATATTTACGCCTCCGCAGCAGACGTGCAGGATGCCCTCGGGCAGGGCGGATACACCTGGGCGGCAGGTCATGCCAGCCCGGACCTGGGAACAGTTCTTGTTTCGATCACCCCCGGCGAAGCCCAGTCCATCGAGATGGAACGCCAGATCCCTCATGAGTTGGCCCATGTGATGCTTTATCGGGTGTTGGGGGAATCCTACAACAACCTGCCCAATTGGCTGGTAGAGGGTCTGGCTACGATGTCGGAGCAGTACCCCAATTCCGACTATACCCAAGTGCTGACCGTGGCTGTCGAGAATGACGCCTTGCTGGATATTTCCTCCCTGTGCGGACCTTTCCCTGTCGATGCTTCTGGTGCGATCCTGGCCTATGCGGAGTCAGCGTCGTTCACCCGCTATTTGCACGATACATATGGAGCCTCGGGTTTGCAATCCCTGATGAACACCTATGCCGATGGCGTGGCCTGTGACCAGGGTGCCCAGCGTGCCCTGGGCCTTCCTCTCGAGCAACTCGACCGCCATTGGCGACAGGCCGCGTTGGGGGAGGATATCGGCGACGTGGCTTTGCAGAACCTGTTGCCGTATGCAATCGTGCTTCTCCTGGTACTTATTATTCCGGCCTGGCGGTTGGGCCTCGATCTGCAAAAGAAGGAACAGCAAGAGAATGTCCACTAACCTTGAGCGTGTCCATATTTGGGTTACGGGCCGCGTGCAAGGGGTTGGTTTTCGTTCGTTCGTGCATAGCACAGCCACCGTTTTCGGCTTGAACGGCTGGGTGCGGAATATTGGTTATGACACAGTGGAGACGCTGGCCGAAGGGACGCGCCCGCTCTTGGAAGAATACGTTGCAGCCTTGAAGGCGGGACCACGCGCTTCCCGCGTGGATGAAGCGAAAGTAGAATGGGAACAGGCCACCGGCGAGTTTACCGAGTTCCGTGTCCGTTCAAGCCGGTAAGATTAGGAATTGATAAGGGTTGGAGGAATCCGTTTTAATTGGGATAAAATCTATCTACTTAACGGAGAAACCATGAAAAACAAAACATTTTTGTCCCCCTTTGTGATTGTCGTCCTCGCAATTTTCACTATGACCCTGCTGGCAGCTTGTTCCCCGACAGCTGCTCCTGCTACGGAGCCGATAACATCGGCAACTGATCCGGCTGTCGTTCAAGCTACCGAGCCAGTGGCCTCAACTTTGGATGGGGCAACCCTGATGGATGAGCGCTGCTCGGTCTGTCACTCCACCAAGCGTATCACCTCCGCGGCCATGACACTCGACGAGTGGACAACTGTTGTTGACCGCATGATCAACAAGGGCGCGGACCTGTCTGCTGACGAACGCCAGGTGTTGATCGATTATCTGGCCGCGACCTACAAGTAAGAGCGTAAAACTCCCGCAGATTGCCTGCGGGAGTTTCTCTTTATACGAATCCCAGACCGCGTTCTTTGAGCGATACCCACCTCCCCTGACCGATGACCAGGTGATCGAGCGCTTCCACGGAGAGCAATTTCCCCGCCTGTACGATGGCACGTGTGACCGCCACATCGTCCGGGCTGGGCGTTGGATCGCCGCTCGGGTGGTTGTGGACCACGATCAAGGCCGGGGCGCCGCGTCGTACCGCCGCCTTGAACAATTCTCCTACATGCACCTGCGACGAATTAACCGATCCTTTGTAGACTTCCACGATATCCAGCACCCGGTTGCGCGTGTCGAGCAGGATCACACGCAGGTGTTCCTGCTCCAGGGCAGACATTTCGTACGCCACCAGTGCCGCCGCGTCGGCCGGGCTGTTGATGGTGGGACGTTCCTCCGGGGACTCGAGCGACAGGCGGCGGCCCAGTTCGATGGCTGCTTTGATCTGCGCCGCTTTGGCTTCGCCAATGCCGTGCTGGTGACACAACTCCTCGAAGGGGGCGCGGTGCAGTCCGGTCAGGCTGCCAAAAGTGGTCAAGAGCCGCTGTCCCACCTGGACGGCGTTTTCCCCGGTCACGCCCACTCGCAGGAGAATGGCGAGCAGTTCCGAGGTCGAGAGCGCCTGTGGGCCAAGTTGCGCCAACCGTTCGCGCGGGCGTTCGTCTACGGCCAAGTCGGTGATACGATAAATGGGTTTGGGGCTATCGTTCATG
>CAZRCR010000173.1:0-5231 GCA_964598615.1 uncultured Anaerolinea sp. | reverse complement strand
TAAGGAACAACGCAAGCGTTACCTGACTGGATTGCTCCAGTTCGTTCTCCTGGCGGCCTTGATCGTCTTCGTCATGTCCCTCAGCTCTACGGACGAGAAATTCCCCCAGCCTACCCAGGAGTTCGGTACGCCGTCTGCACCTATCGATGCCGATCCCACTGAGCAGGCACTTCCAGATGTGACCCCCACGCCGTTTGTCCCGCCCGAACTTTCCCCGTGGGCTTCGTTCCTGGTGGCATTGACTGTGCTCGTGCCGGTTGGGGTGGGGCTGTGGTGGTGGCTGGCACGCCGCCGCGCGGAAGAACTGCCTTACGATGAATTGGCCGAAATTGCAAAATCCACTCTGGATGATCTGGAGTCAGGCAAGGATTGGGGCGAGGCGGTGGTCAACTGCTATTACCGCATGACAAAGGCTGTCGAAAGCCAGCGCGGACTGCGCCGCCGCGCCCACTATACTCCATCCGAGTTCGTGGTGGTGCTCGAGCGTGCCCACCTGCCCGGCGATGCTTTGCGCCGGTTGACGGTGCTCTTCGAGCGCGTGCGTTATGGCGGCAAACTGTCCACACAGGAAGATATCGATGATGCAGTTGCCTGTCTGACCGAAATTGTGGATGCCTGTCAGGGGGCCAGATGAAAAACCGTCGTACCCTGTTTCTCATCATGGCACTCTTCCTGGCTGTCGTGCTGGCCTTCCTGTTGCGCGGTGTGTTCGACGCACTGGTCATCTATCCGCTGGCAAAACTGTGGTTCATGATCCGCGGTTACTATGGTTCGATGGCTCAATCGGCCTATTGGCCGCTTGTCTTGATCGCCATTCTTGTTCTTGGGATCTCCAGCCTGCGTATTTTCGAGTGGAATTTCCAGCTTGGGGGTGATCGACAGATCGAGCTGCGCGGCGAGGTCCAGCAAATGGCTTTCTGGTTGGAGCGGCTCTCGGACCTGCGCGACAGTCTGGGGCACAATCCCTATCCGCGCTGGTACGTGGCGCGCACCCTGGCCGACCTGGCCGTGGACATTCTCCACCGCCGCGGGGCGGATGAAGCTCGCAGCGGCCAGTTGCGGGGTCCCGGGTGGGCACCCCCGCCTGAGGTCCAGAAATATCTCGAGATCGCCCTGCAATCCAATCCGGCCACGTTCGCACGTATGTTGTCGGCCGCTTCCATGTCCACCCTCCCTGATGTGGAGCTTGTCATCCAATATCTTGAGTCTTATGTGGAGAATTCCAAATGACGATTACCCTTCCCGAAACTTCCCGGATTTGCAAGGACGTGATTGCCGAGGTCGAAAAGGCCTTTGTTGGCAAACGTTCATTGCTGGAGATGATCATGGCGGCCGCTCTGGCGGGCGGACATGTGCTGCTGGAAGACTATCCAGGCCTGGGCAAGACTCTGGTGGCGCGTTCGTTTGCCGAAGTGCTCGGCCTGGATTTCAAACGCATCCAGTTCACCCCGGACCTGTTGCCGGGTGACATCACCGGTGGTTATATCTTCAACCGTTCGGAGAACCGCTTTGAACTGCGTAAGGGTCCGATCTTTGCCAACATCGTCCTCGCCGACGAGATCAACCGTGCCAGCCCCAAGACCCAGAGCGCCCTGCTCGAAGCCATGCAGGAGGGACAGGTGACGCTGGAAGGTGAGTCGTTGCCTCTACCCGAGCCGTTCCTGGTGCTGGCCACGCAGAACCCCATCGAATATGAAGGCACCTTCCCCCTGCCTGAGGCGCAACTGGACCGTTTCATGATCAAACTGACGGTCGGCTATCCTTCGCTGGATGATGAGCGCGAGATCCTGCATCGCCGCCATCAGCGCAAACAGGATGAAGTTGCCCTGAAAAAGGTGACCAGTTCCCAAACCCTGCTCGAAATGCGCAAGGCGGTGGAAAGTGTCCATGTGGAACCCGACCTGGAAGGATATATTGCCGCCATCGTTCAGGAAACGCGCTCCGACCGGCACGTTGCAGTCGGGTCGAGCCCGCGCGGTTCGCTGGCTTTCCTGAAAATGGCGCGTGCCCATGCTGCCCTTGAAGGCCGCGACTACATCCTGCCTGACGATATCAAATATTTTGCCGGGCCGGTCCTGACCCACCGTCTCATCCTCCAGCCGGAGTTTTGGCTGACCAAACAGGTGGCCGACAAGGTCATCGAAGATGTCATCCAGCGTGTTCATGTGCCGGTGCTCAAGGAAGCCCGCGCGTAATTTGCATCTTCTGCCGAAAACATTGTTCGCATGAGCCGTATCTTCGCCGTTTCCCTGCTCGTTCTACTGCTGGTCTTTGCCGGACTGGCGCTCGAAGTGCCGCAAGTGCTGGCGCTGGCCTTGCCGTTGGTGGTCTATCTGCTGACGGCGTTATGGCGCTCGCCCGGTAAACCGGCATTGGAGGCTGTTCGCACGCTTGGAGCGGAACGCGTCATGCTCAATGAACCGGTTACCGTGACCCTGAAAGTGCAGAATAACGGTGCGTCTTTGGAGGAAGTGATTCTCGAAGACTTGCTTCCCGAAGGTCTGGAAGTGATCGACGGGTCGAACCGGAGGCTGGTCAGCCTTCCGGCAGGCGGCTCCGTTACCTGGACCTATACCTTGCGTGGCAAGCGCGGCTACTACATGCTGCACGAAGTACGGGCCACGGTCAGCGAGCGCTTTGGCCTGGGTACCGCTTCTGTCATGCTGGAGACGGATGGACAGTTGTTCGTCCTGCCCCCAGTGCTGCGCCTGCGGCGCGTGTCCATCCGTCCGCGCCGGACGCGCGTCTATTCGGGGACGATCCCCGCCCGGCAGGGCGGCCCGGGCGTGGAGTTTTACGATGTGCGGGATTATCAGGTGGGAGATTCGCCGCGGGCGATCAACTGGCGGGTTACTGCCCGCCACCCGCAGGGCGTCTATTCCAACCAGTATGAGCAGGAGCGTGTGGTGGATGTGGGCATCATCCTGGATGGCCGCCGCCGCACCACCGAGTTCGGCAACCGGTCGATCTTCGAACATTCCGTCATGGCCACTGCCGCGCTTTCGGATGCATTCCTTGCCACTGGCAATCGGGTAGGCATGCTTTACTATGGCAAGCAGATCCACTGGACGATGCCCGGTTATGGCAAGGTGCAGGGGGAAAGGATCCTGCACGACCTTTCCCGCCTCGAACCTGGCGAGTCGCAGGCTTTCACCGAACTCTACATTCCTCGCCGCCTGTTCCCCACCCATTCGCAACTGGTACTCGTCAGCCCGCTTGTGCCGGACGATTTCCGTGCCATCTCCGAACTGCGCTCGAAAGGCTATGAAGTGCTGGTTGTCAGCCCCGACCCGGTCACCTTCGAGGAGGCTGGTCTGTCGGCCACGCGATCCGTTGAACTGGCGCGGCGTATCGTGCGCATGAAACGCGAGGTCTTCCTGCGCCGCCTGCGCGGCATCGGCGTCCATGTGGTGGACTGGGATGTGTCCCTGCCCTTCGAACAGGTGGCACGGCGCGAACTCGAACGTCGCCAGACGGTGAGCCGGAGGATGGCATGACCCGCATCCTGCTCATTCTCTCCAACCTGCTGGCTGCCGGTCTGACGGCGGCCGCGTTCCTGCTCGGCGGCCGCGCCTGGGCGGCGGTTATCCTGTTCCTGCTTTTCTGCTTCTGGCTCTTCGCTTTCTACCGCCGTTGGAGCTGGGCTTCCACCCTGAACCTTTTCCTGCTGTACGGCTTTGTATCCGCCGCCTTCATACTGAACCTCGAACCGGCTTTCCTTTTCCCGTCCGCTTTCCTGACCCTGGCCGGTTGGGACCTGGCGGGGCTGGATGAACGTCTGAGGTTGGCTGACCCAGACCAGGATACTTCCCGGCTTCAATTGCGCCACTTCCTGCGCCTCGGTTTGACCCTGGCCGTGGGAGGCTTGCTCATTTGGGCGGCGTTATCCCTGCGTCTTGAACTCAGTTTCGAATGGACGGCTGTTCTGTCCATCCTGGTGGCCTGGGGGTTGGGCCGCCTGATCTCCTATTTGCTGAAAAAAGAATAGGACGGCTTTCTGCCGTCCTACAATGTTTCGAACCATGCTTCCATTTCCCGCGGATGTTTGAAGTGCAATATCTGTAAATGAGCGTTTTCCGGTTGGGCAAAGAGCTGCGGGTATTCCCGTTTGCGCCGCCAGTAGGTCTGGAACAGCCAATTCACCAGCGAGTCCTTTGACCAGAGTTTGAAATGAACCCAGAACGTCTCCCGGTTGGTACCCCACATCAACTCCTGTGAGCGCCAACGCACCCAGATCCGGCGTAGTAATCTGCCCAGGATAAGAAAGAAGGGATAATCCAGCCAGATCACCACCTCGGCCCGCGGCCAGACGATGGGGCGGCTAATCCTGTAGTTCCCGGCCAGCGTCCAACCGGCGGACCGGGTGGCGGCTTCCACTTTCTCCCGAAACTCTTCGTCGCTGGAACTTACCCAGTCCGGTTTCCAGTACAGGGCATCCAGTTCGATGTATTTCAGGCCAAGTTTTTGCGCCAGGCGCTCCGCCAGTGTGGATTTGCCGCTGCTGGTTACACCAACCACAACGATACGTTTATAAGGGAATTTTATAGAAGGAATGGCGTCCATAGGGCCCCCTTATATCACAGTTGTTTAGCGAAGGGAGACGCCGTCCAGGTAGACGGTGACCATTTGCTGGATCGTTTCGCCTGAAAGACCGGCGTCCCCTGAATGGGTCGGGTAAAAGTAGGGATACATCATTCCGAGAAGTGTCCAGGTGGCAATATCGGGCTGGATGGGCTTGAACTCACCCTGTTCCATCCCCTGAACGAGAATGGCTTCCACCTTCCCAATGAACTTTTGGCGGTAGATGCGCTCGAAGGCTTTGCGCGCCGGGGCGGAAAGTTGTCCCATCTCCTGGCTGGCGAGACGGATGATGGCGCGCTGCTCGGTGGGTTGCACCAGGATGTGCTCTACAAAATGCCGGATTTTTTCGCGGCAGGTTCCCGGTTCAGCCGTGATGCGGTCAAGGACGGCTTCCATTTCATCCAGGTAGAGCATCAGGATGGCGAGGAAGAGTTCCTCTTTATCCTTGAAGTGGTAATACAGCGCAGGTTTGGATACATCAAGCGCTTCTGCGATCTGACGCATGGATAACCCATGATATCCATGTTGGATGAACAGGCTTTTTGCCGTGGAAAGAATTTGCTCGCGCAGGCCAATTTCGGAAGTTGTCATCGGATTGATTCCATTCGGGGATACATACCCCGCCGCTTGCGGCGTGATAGTATTGGGGT